>MELE01000157.1:0-679 GCA_001768615.1 Acidobacteria bacterium RIFCSPLOWO2_12_FULL_67_14b
CTCGGCCTCACGCCGTTGCTCGTGTTCCGCGGCTACGCCGCGGCGGGATGCGAGCCCGACGAGATGGGGATCGGCCCGATCTACGCGATTCCCAAGCTGCTCAAGAAGCAGGGGCTGACGGTGAACGACATCGACGTGTGGGAGCTGAACGAGGCCTTCGCGTCGCAGGTCGTCTACATCCGCGACACGATCGGCCTGCCGATGGATCGCCTGAACCCGAATGGCGGCTCGATCGCGATCGGCCACCCGTTCGGCATGACCGGTTCGCGCCTGGTCGGCACGATCGCCAACGAGATGCAGCGGCGCAAGGCCCGCTACGGAGTGGTGACGATGTGCGTCGGCGGCGGGCAGGGCGCGGCGGCGCTGTTCGAGGCTTGCGTGTAGGCCTCCAACCCTGAGGTGACGGGGATCGTCACATAGACGTGGTCAAGGATCTTCTTTTCGTCCTTCGGCAGCTGCGTGGGCGGCCAGGCTATGCCACCGTCGCCGTCCTGACCCTCGCCCTCGGGACGGGCGCGGCCACCGCGATGTTCAGCGTGGTCGACCACGTCCTGCTGCGGCCCTTGCCGTTTCCCGCCGCCGGCCGGCTGCTCGCGCTCTGCGAGACCCATGCCTCGATCGAGGGCTTCTGCGTCGTTTCGCCGCCGAACGCCGCGGACTGGTCCGCCACGTCGCGCAC
>MELE01000157.1:696-18110 GCA_001768615.1 Acidobacteria bacterium RIFCSPLOWO2_12_FULL_67_14b
CCGGGGAGCGCGCCGAGGGTGTCGGCGGCGGCTACGTGTCGGGCCGGCTGTTCTCGACGCTGCAGGTGACGCCCGGCCTGGGACGGCTGATCGCCGATGCCGACGTCGGACCCGGGCGTCCGCGCGTGGCCGTGCTCAGCGAGGGCTACTGGCGCACCCGTTTTGGCGGCGATCCCGGCGTGATCGGCCGCATCCTCGATCTGGACGGCGTTTCCCACGAGGTGGTGGGCGTCCTGCCCGCGGGCATCGCCGTACCCACGCTCGGGCGAGTCGAGCTCTGGACGCCGTTCCCGTTCGACCCCCTCGACGAGGAGCAGCGGAGGTGGCGAGGCTTCGTGACCATCGGCCGCATGGCCGACGACGCCTCAGTCCGTGCCGTGGAGGCCGAGCTCGCGGCGCTCCAGGATGACCTGGGGCGGCGATTCCCGACGACCAATGCGGGATGGGGCGCGCGCGTCACCCCCCTTCTCGACACCGTCGTCGGATCCGTGCGGACCTTGCTGCTGGTGTTCATGGGCGCCGTGACGATGCTGCTGCTCATCGCCTGCGCCAACGTGGCGAACCTGCTGGTGGGGCGGACGATGGCGCGCGAGCGCGAACTGGCCATTCGCGTCGCGGTCGGCGCGTCGCGGGGCGCGCTGGCGCGGCTGCTGGTTCTCGAGAGCCTGGTGATCGCGCTGGCTGGCGGAGCGGTGGGCGCGGTGGCCGCGGCCTCGATGGCGGGCGTCTTTGTGGCGATGGTCCCCGGAGGCCTGCCGCGCGGGAGCGAGGTGACGCTTGACGCTCGTGTGCTCGTGGCGGCGGTGCTGGCGACGCTTGCCGCAGCCCTCGTCGCCGCCCTTGCGCCCGCCGTGCGCGCCGGCCGGCGCGAGATCGTCGAGGCGCTCAGGCCGGGCCAGCCCACGGCGTGGCGGTCCGCGCTGAACCTGCGGAGCGCACTGGTCGTGACGGAAGTGGCGCTGACCGTGATCATCGCGGTGGGCGCGGGACTGTTGGCCCGCAGCTTCGCGGCGCACCTGGACTGGAAGCCCGGCTTCGACCGCTCGGGGCTCGTCACGTTCTGGACCTTCGCCTCCGACGGCACCTATCCGAAGGCCGCTGACGTCCGCGCGCTCTTCAGGCGGATCGAAGAGGAGATCGCCGCCGTTCCGGGCGTGACGTCGGTGGGCATGGTCTCGAACGGTCCATTGTTCGGTGGCCGCGAACCGGACGAGTTCCATCTGGTCGGCGCATCGTCGGACGCGCCGATCACGGCCAACGGATTCGACACGAGCCCGACGTACTTCGCGACGCTGGGCCTGCCGATTCGGCCGGGCCGGGCCTTCACGGCCGACGACCGCGAGGGATCCCCGCGCGTGGCGATCGTCAACGACACCTTCGTCCGGCGGTTCCTCGGCGGCCTCGATCCGATCGGCCAGCGGCTCCGGCAAGGTTCGGGCGATCGCGTGCTGGAGATTGTCGGCGTCGTGCCCGATGTCCCGCCGTTCGCGCCCGGGGCGGCGGCCGCGGCCGAGGTCTACTGGCCGTTCGCGCAATCACCGCGATGGGCCAGCTTCTTCGTCGTGCGTTCGACGGTGGACACCGCCGCGGTGATGAAGGCCGTCAGCGCCCGGCTCGCGACGGTCGACCCGGACCTGCCGGTCTCGAATGTGGCGACCATGGACGACCGCGTGAGCCTGCGCCTCGCCGGTCCACGCTTCCAGATGCTGCTGATCGGCGCCTTCGCGGCCATCGCCCTGGCGCTGGCGCTGATTGGCGTCTACGGCGTCATGGCGGCCTCGGTATCGGGCCGGCGGCGGGAGATCGGCGTCCGCATCGCCCTCGGCGCACCGGCGCGGCGGGTCCTGGGCGAGGTGCTGTGGCAGGCGTTCAGCCTGGCGCTGGCCGGCACGCTGATCGGCCTGCTGGGGACCGCCGCGCTGTCGCGGGTGGCGGGCAGCCTGCTGGTGGGCGTGGCCCCGACCGACGCCGCCTCGTTTGCCGGCGTTGCCGTGCTCGTGCTGGCCGCGACCGTGGTCGCCGCCTTCATCCCCGCGCGCCGCGCCGCGACGGTGGATCCGCTGGTCGCACTCAGGACGGAATGACTACTTGCTCCCCGTGTCCCATTTCGACGTGAATCCGTTCGTGCCCTTGTGGCTGAACGAGTGCGTGGCGCTCGTGTGCGTGTGGGCCACCGAACGGAACTGCGTGTAGTCCTGGAACACCGGGCTCGGCAGGTTCGACACCTTCACCGCCCTGCCGTTGAAGCCGCGCATCACTTCCATGTCCACGGACGACTCGGGACCCGAGAAGCGGACGCGCGACTCGGTCGCGTCCATCGTGATCGGCGCCTTGGTGAACGACAGCATGCCCTTGTGGAAGCCGGCGAACGCGATCGGCAAGAGCGCCTCGACCGCCTTCATCTGGCGCTCGTTGACCTTGTCGCTCACGTAGATCTTCGACCAGTTGCGCATGTTGAAGGTCACGAGCAACTGGACGCCCGCCAGGTCGACCCCTTCGTAATGTCCCGCCTCGATTGCGATCATGCGGTTGCCTTCGCACGGCATGCGTGACGGCTCGCCGCCGAAGTTGCACGGGCACGACACCGTGCAGCTGCAGCTTTCCGCCACCGTGGCGGTGAGATGCCAGCTGGGGTTCTGCGCCCGCGACGGGACGACGAGCACAGTAAGTAGGAGGGCAGTGAAAGCGGCGATGGTCCTCATGCGTGAAACCCCTTTCCTTCGGCGACGAGTTTCTCCAGGAGCGCGGCCGGTTTCCAGTAGTCGCCCAGGCGCTCGCGGTATTCCTTGACCCGTGCGAGCACGGTCGGCAGGCCCACCGTGTCCGCGTAGAACATCGGCCCGCCCACGTGACGCGGGTAGCCGAATCCGTAGCAGTAGACCACGTCGATGTCGCTGGCGCGGGTGGCGTAGCCCTCTTCGAGGATGCGCGCGCCCTCGTTGGCCAGCGCCGTCATGATCCGCGAGATGATCTCCCCGTCATCGACCTTGCGGCGGGTGACCCCGCGCTTCGCCGCCTCGGAGGCGGCGATCTCGTCGACGAGCGGATCGGGGATGCGGGTGCGGCTGCCGGCTTCGTAGCGATACCAGCCGGCGCCGGTCTTCTGGCCGTAGCGGCCCATCTCGTACAACCGATCCGGCACTTCCGACTGCGGACCTTCCGCCCGCTTCTGGCCGGTCAGCTTCAGGTGCTGGCGGATGCGCCAGCCGACGTCGATGCCGGCGATGTCCTGCATGCCGAACGGTCCGACCGGCAGGCCGAACTCGGTGAGCGCGCCATCCACTTGCGACACGCCGGCGCCCTCTTCGAGCAGGAGATACGCCTCACGCATGTAGTAGGCGATCATCCGGTTGGCGACGAACCCGAAGCAATTGCCGACCACCACACCGACCTTGCCGAGCTTCTTGGCGAGCGCCAGCGAGGTGGCAATCGCTTCCTTGCTGGTTTCCCTGCCGCGGACGATCTCCAGCAGCTTCATCACGTTCGCCGGGCTGAAGAAGTGGTGGCCGATCACCTGTCCCGGGCGTCCGCTCGCCTGCGCGAACTCGTCGATGTCGAGCGTCGAGGTGTTCGAGGCGAGGATGCAGGCCGGCTTCGTGACCCTTGCCAGCTCCGCGAACGTCGTCTTCTTCAGGTCCATGTTCTCGAACACGGCTTCGACGACGATGTCGGCGCGCTCGAAGTCGTCATAGGCGGTGGTCGGTGTGATCAGCGACATCGTGCGGCCGAAGGCCTCGGGGGTCATCCGGCCTTTCGCGACGGACGATTCGTAGTTCTTGCGGATCGTCGCCATGCCCCGCCGCACCGCCGCCTCGTCCACGTCTTTCAGCAGCACCGGAATGCCGGCGTTGGCATAGCACATCGCGATGCCGCCGCCCATGGTGCCCGCGCCGATCACGGCCGCGCGCGCGATCGCCAGCACCGGCGTGTCCTTCGGGACGTCGGGGACCTTCGCCGCCTCGCGGTCCGCGAAGAACATGTGGACCAGCGCGCGGCACTCCGTGGACGTGACGCAGTCGGCGAAGAGCGATCGCTCGCGCCCGGAACCGGCGTCGAAGCCGAGCGTCAGCGCCGCTTCGATCGCATCGACCGCCTTGAAGGGCGCCTGCACGCCTTTCGCCGTGGCCGCGAGCGTCTTCCGGCCCGCGGCACAGGCGGCGAGGCCGGCGTCGCGATCCGCGATCTTGTCCGTGAGATCTCGCGTCTTCCGGACGGCGCGCGCGGCGCCCTTTGCTCGCGCGAACTCGATCGCGTCGTCCAGCAGGTTCCCGACGGCCGCGCGATCGACGATGCCCGCCGCGAGCGCCTTCGGCGCCGGCACCGGCTTGCCCGCGGTACACATTTCGATGGCCAGCGCGGCGCCGCACAAGCGGGGCAGACGCTGCGTGCCGCCGGCGCCGGGGATGATGCCGAGCAGCACTTCCGGCTGGCCGACCTTCGCGTCGGGCGCCATCACCCGGTAGTGGCAGGACATCGCGATCTCGAGTCCGCCGCCGAGCGCGTTGCCGTGGATCGCCGCCACGAGCGGCTTGGCCGAATCCTCGATTCGCTTGAGCCGCGCGTGCGTTCCTTCCGATCGCGCCAGCGATTGCTCGCGCGTCTTGAGCGTGCCGAAGATCTTGATGTCGGCGCCGGCGATGAACGTCGAGCCCGCGCCGACGAGCACGACAGCGTCGACGCCGGCGTCGGCGTTGGCGCGCGCGACGCCGTCTTCGATGCCCTCGAGCACGCCGGGGCCCATGGCGTTGACCGGCGGGTTGTCGACGGTGAGGATGGCGACGCGGTCGCGGACGTCGTAGCGAATGAGGTCAGGCATGCCTAGTCGATCTGCGCGAGATGGAGCGGGACGAATTTCCCGCCGACGACGTGCGCGGCAATCACGGTTTGCTTCATGTGGCCCTTCGCGTCGACGCCGAGCAGCTCCGACGGCTTGAACTCGTCGGGGAGCGTCGAGGCGGCTTCGTCCAGCCGGGCATGGATGGCCCGGGCGTCGGTGACGGTGCCGGCCAGTTCCATGGCCCGCGCCACCACGCGCATGGCGCCGTAGGTGAGGCTCACCTCGCGCGGCGGGTCGCGGTCCGGGCCCTTCTTCTGCCGGTACTGCTCCACGAACTTGGCCGCCCGGAAGTCAGGGTGCGCGACCATCGGCATCACGCCGACCGAGTGTTCCAGCATCGCCATCGGCACCAGTTTGTTCATTTCCTCGAACTTCGCCTGGTCCATCACCACGAACCCGCCCTTGAAGCCCTGCTCCCGTGCCGCCTTGATGACGAGCGCCGTCGCCTGGGACGCGCCCCCCACGAAGAGCACGTCGGGCTTTTCCGAGAGGGCCTTGCTGACCACGCTCGAAAAATCGGTGGTGGTGTTGTAGTCGACCTCGTTGTTGGTCAGGAGCGTGCCGCCCTTGCTCTCCCACACGGCCGAGAAGCCCTTGGTCCACTCCTTGGCGTAGGCGTGCGCGCCGGGAATGCGCCCCAGCCGCTTGCCGTGGGCATCCATCGTCGTCTGCGCGAACGCGTCGAAGTAGACGATGTACTTCGGCGGGATCATCAACGTGAGCGGATTGCCGCTCTCCACGATCTGGGGCTCGCTGCTGTAGGCGCCGACGATGAAGGGCGGCGCCGAGGCGTTGAAGCCCTGTATGGCGAGGATGCCGCCGCTATGCGGGCAGAAGACGACGGGGGCCTGGTTCTGGTGGACCAGCCGCTTCGCGTTGGTCGCCGACTCGTTGGGGAAGTAGCGATCGTCGAGCGGCACCACCGCGACCTTGACGTGCCTGCCGCCGACCGGAATGCCGCCGGCGGCATTGATGTCCTCCACGGCCATCTCGAGACCGTCGAGGACGTTGCGCCCGTAGAGGGCCGCGCCGCCGCTGAGCGGCCCGGTGAACCCAATGGTGACCGTCTCGTCGCCGCTGTTCGATGAGCAGCCCGCAAGCACGCCAAACATCAGAGCGACGGCAATCCGCAACCTGCAATCTGCAATCTGCAATCGCATCCCTAGGCTCCCATATAGGCGCGACGGACTTCGTCGTGCTGCATCAGTTCCGCCGCCGGACCGTCCAGGACGAGCCGGCCGTTTTCCAGCACGTATCCCCGATGCGCGATCTCGAGAGCGGCATACGCATTCTGCTCCGCGAGGAGCACCATTGTACCGGCTCGGTTGATCGCCGCAACCGTTTCCAGCACCTGCCGGACCACTTTGGGCGCGAGGCTGACCGAGGGCTCGTCGAGCAGCAGCAGGCGTGGCTCGGCCATCAGGGCCCGGCCGATCGCCACCATTTGCTGCTGTCCGCCGCTGAGCGCGCCGGCCGGATCGCCCGTCCGATCCTTGAGCGCAGGGAAGAGGGACAGCATGCGCTCGACCCGCCGATCGATCTCGGCGCGTTGGCGGCACAAGTACGCGCCGAGCCGCAGGTTGGTCATCACCGACAGGGCCGGGAACAACTTGCGCCCTTCCGGACAATGCGACATCCCGGCATCGACGATGGCCCGCGGGCTGAGGTTCGCGAGGTCGTGATCGTCGAACTCGATGCGGGCCCCGGCGTCGGCGCGAGTGAGGCCGCTGAGGGCGCGGAACACCGTGGTCTTGCCGGCGCCGTTGGCCCCGAGCAGGACCACCAGCTCGCCCTCGCGCACCTCGAAGGCGACCTCGCGCGCGGCCTGAAAGGAGCCGAACGAGACTGTCAAATTAGCGACGCTCAGCATTGTCCGAACCCTCGTGAGGAACCATCGTCATTTGTGCCCGAGGTAGGCTTCGAGCACGGCCGGGTCCTGCCGGATTTCCTCCGGCGTCCCGTCGGCGATCTTCTTGCCGTAGTCGAGCACCATGATGCGGTCGCAGAGGTGCATCACGACCTGCATCTGGTGTTCGATCAGGCACACGGTGACGCCGCCGGCGGCGATGGCCTCAATCAGCGCGATCAAACCGCGTGTCTGCTCCGCGTTGATGCCCGCGGACGGTTCGTCCAGGAGCAGCAACCGCGGCCGCGCCACCAGCGCCAGCGCCATGGCCAGGCGCTTCTGTTGCTCCTGCGTCAGGTTGCGCGCCTGCCGATCCGCCAGGTCCGCCAGCCCGACGACGGCCAGCGTGTCGCGCGCGGCGGCTTCAGCCTCGCGCTCTTCGCGGGCCAGCCGGCCGCTGCGGATCAGCGCATCCCACAGTCCCGCCTTCGTCCGCTGCCGATACCCGACCAGCACGTTGTCGAGCGCGGTGGCGTCGGCGAACAGCGTCGTCGCCTGGAAGGTGCGCGCCAGGCCGCGGCGGGCGATTTCGTGCGCCTGCAATCCGGTCACGTCCTGCCCGTCGAACGTGATGCGGCCGCTGGTGGCGGGCAGCGCCCGGCTGATCAGGTTGAAGAAGGTGGTCTTGCCGGCGCCGTTGGGGCCGATGATCCCCGTGATCGATCCGGCGGCCACGGTAAAGTCCACCTCGTCGACCGCGCGCAAGCCGCCGAAGGACTTGCTGAGCCGATGCGCCTCGAGCAGCATCACTTGCCCCTCCCAGGGCTCGAGGGCTTGAGGGCTTGGGGGCTTGAACGGCGGAATGCGCCGGCCAGGCCCGACGGCATGAACAGGATCAGCAGCACCAGCGCCAGCCCGAAGATCACCATCTGATATTCCTGCAACACCTGCAGGACCTGCGACAGGCCGTAAACGATGAAGGTGCCGGCGACCGGGCCCGACAGCGAGCCGATGCCGCCGACCATCACGTAGAGCAGCGTGTTGAACGTGACCTCGACGTTGGATGCCTCGGGACCGAGGAAGCCGATGAAGCCGGCGTACAGACCGCCGGCGAGCCCGGCCAGCGCCGCCGACACGGTGAACGCCATCCGCTTGGCCGCCATCACGTCGAGGCCGACCGCGGCGGCCAGCGGCTCGCTCTCGCGCACCGCCATCAACGTGCGGCCCACCGGCGAGCGCAGCAACCGTGACGTGGCCACGAGTGTGAGCACCAGCGCCGCGAGCGCGAGGTACGATCGCGCGATGCCGGAATCGAAGGTGAGAGGTCCGATGGCGCCGGGACCGGGAATGCCGATCACCCCGATGTGCCCATGGGTCAGCGACTCCCACTTCTGGATCACGAGGTGGATGATCAGGCCGACCGCCAGCGTGAAGATCGCAAAGTAGTGGCCCTTGCTGCGGAGGCAGATCGATCCGATCGCGAAGCCGAACACCGCGCTGAGGGCGATGCCGGCCGGCAGCCCCGCCCAGAACGCGATCCCCACCTTGGTGGCGAGCAGCGCCACCGTGTAGGCGCCGATGCCGAAGAAGCCGGCGTGCGCGAGCGACAGTTGCCCGGCGAAGCCGAGGATCACGTTCAGGCCGCAGGCCGAGATGGCGAACACGTAGCCCTGCGTGAGGATTTGCACGTAGTACTCGTTCGGCACGACGAGCGGCAGCGCCAGCGCCACGGCCAGCGCGGCGAGCGGCGCCGCCCGTGTGACGCGTGGGGTCACGCCGCCTCCTTGAAGAGCCCGCTCGGCTTGAACGTGAAGACGAGCGCGAGCACGACAAACGCCACCAGGTCCTGATAGGTCGCCGAGATGTAGGTGCCGCCGAGGCTCTCGGCCAGCGCCAGCAGGTAGCCGCCGGCCAGCGCCCCCGGCACGCTGCCCATGCCGCCCAGCACGACGATGGCGAAGGCCTTCAGGGTGACGAGCGATCCCATCGAGGGATAGACCAGGCTGATCGGCGCCACGAGCGAGCCGGCGACGGCGGCGAGCGCGGCGGAGATCGCGAACGTGGTCATCGCCACGCGGTTGGTGTCGATGCCCACCAGCAGCGCGCCCTCGGCGTTCTGCGCCGTGGCCCGGATCGCCGACCCGGCGAGCGTGCGCGTCAGGAAGAGCAGCAGGCCGACCATCAGCAGGGCGGCGGCGCCGAGCAGGATCAGCCGGTGCTCGGTGACCAGCAGTCCGGCCACCGAGACGACGCCGGCATAGGGCGAGTCCATGTGCCGGAACTCTTCGCCCCAGATGATCTGCGCCACCGCTTCGAGGAAGAGCATGACGCCGAGCGCGGCGATCATCGAGTTGAGGTGCGGCGCGTGCCGGAGCGGACGGAAGATCAACCGTTCGAGCGCCGCCCCGACCACGGCCAGCGCCACCACGGCGACGGCCATGGCCGCCCAATAGTGGAGTCCCGCCGTGGTCACGAGCGTGTAGGACAGGTACGCGCCCAGCATGTAGAGGTGGCCGTGCGCGAAGTTCGGCACCTGCATCGTGCCGTAGATGAGCGTCAGCCCCAGCGCGACCAGGCTGTAAACGCTGCCGGTGACCAGGCCGTTCAGGACCTGCTGCGCGAAGAGTTCCATCGGCTCACAGGTAGTAGCGGACCAGCCACTCGGCGGCGCAGCAGGGCTTGGCGCCGCCGTCGCGCTCGACCAGCACGTTCCAGGTCGCCTGCAGGCCGCCGTCGACCTCGTCGAGGCGCTGCAGGACGCAGCGGCCGCGGACGCGGGAGCCGGCCGGGAGCGCGGCGGGGAAGCGCACCTTGTTGAGGCCGTAGTTGATGCTCAGGCGGGCCCCGTCGACTGCACCGACGGCGTCGCGCATCAGGCGGCTGATGAGCGACAGCGTTAGAAATCCGTGGGCAATCGTGCCGCCGTACGGCGAATCCCGACGCGCCCGTTCGGCATCCACGTGGATCCACTGGCGATCACCGGTGATCTCGGCGAATTGCGTGATCGCGTCCTGGGTCACCTCAACCCATGACGACACCTTCTCCACGCCGACGAGGGCGGTCAAGGACGCCGGCGTCTTCACAGCATGTACCGATTGGCTTCGATCACCGCATCGGCGATCCGCCGGCGAGCCGCGATCGTGTTGACCGGACCGTGGCGCAGCAGGCCGTTGACGGCCGCGACCGCGGCCGAGGCATCCGCCTCGATCGATGCGAGCGCGTTGGCGGCGGCGTGCTTCAGCCGATCGGCGGCGTCGGCGGCAAACACCTGGATGATGTCGGCGGCGATCGAGGCGTGCGGGCCGCCCCGCGCCGCCATCTTTTCCGCGCGGAGGATCGCGCTCTCGAGGGCGTAGACCTCGATTGCCATGTCGGCCAGGCGGCCCACCACCTCCTGCTCGCTGCCCAGGCCCTTGCCGTATTTCTTGGCCGCCAGGCCGAGGGCAAAAGCCGTCACCCGCTTGGCGCGCGCCAGCAGCCCGCGCTCAGCGCTGGACAAACCTTCGGCCTTCGCGCGAGGCGCTTCGGCGGACAAGAAAAGTTTGTCCCCACCAGTCCCTGAAGGTGTGTCCCCACCGAGACCGCGCGCCACCTCCGCGGCGATCACGGGCGCGACCAGGGCGCTCTTCACCAGCCGCGTCCCGATGATCAGGCGATTGATCTCGTTGGTGCCTTCGTAAATGCGCGTGATCCGCGCATCGCGGTAGGCGCGCTCGGCCGGAAATTCCCTCGAGTATCCGTTCCCGCCGTACACCTGCAGCGCCTCGTCCACCGCGTAGGCGAGCGCCTCGCTGGTCCACACCTTGTTGATCGAGCACTCGACCGCGAATTCCTCGATGGTCTTGAGCACCGCCGGCACGTCGTCGGGGTCGACGCCGCCGAGGGCGTGATCGACCTCGCCGAGCGAGCGGAAGACCATGGCGTCGCCGACGAAGCAGCGCACCGCGATTTCGGCGATCTTGTGCTTGATCAGCCCGAAGCTCGCGATCGGCTGTCCGAACTGGCGGCGCTCTTTGGCGTAGCGAACGGCGCCGGTGAGCGCCTGCTTGGCGCCGCCGATGTTGCGGGTGCCGAGCTTGACGCGGCCGAAGTTGAGGATGTTGAACGCGACCTTGTGCCCCTCGCCGATGGTACCGAGCACGTTCTCCACCGGCACCTTCACATCGTCGAACATCAGGGCCGTGGTCGACGAGCCGTCGAGGCCGAGCTTGTGCTCGTCGGCGCCGCTGACCACGCCCATGCCGCGCTCGACGATGAAGGCGGTGAAGTGCTTGCCGTCGATCTTGGCGAACACGGTGAAGATGTCGGCGAAGGCGCCGTTGGTGATCCACAGCTTCTGTCCGCGAAGGCTGTAGAACCTGCCGTCGGAGGTCAGCGTGGCGGTGGTGCGCGCCGAGAGCGCGTCCGAACCGGCCTCGGGTTCGGTGAGGGCGAAGGCGCCGATGAGCTCGCCGCTGGCCAGGCGCGGCAGATAGCGCTCGCGCTGGTCGGCGTTGCCGAAGTAGACAATCGGGAGCGTGCCGATGCTGGTGTGGGCGCCGAGCGATCCCGCAAACGAGGGGTCCAGGCTCAGCATCTCGCCGACGCACGCCGTGCTGACCTTGTCGAGGCCGAGGCCGCCGTAGGCCTCGGGAATCTCCAGGCGGGTGAAGTCGCGGTCGGCGGCCTTCTGGATCAGCTCCCGCGTCAGCACCCAGTCGTGCTTGTAGAGGTCGGCCACCCGCGGCAGCACTTCGGTCCGCATGAATTCTTCGGCGGCGCGGCCGAAGAGGAGCTGCTCGTCCGACAGGTCTTCGCGGGTGAAGACGGCATCGGGAGCGGTGTCGGCAATAAGAAACCGGCCGTTGCCGGCGCGGGCCTCGGCTGTGTAGGCCGCCCCTTTATGGGGTGGCGTTGTGGGTGGCGTGATGTCTACGGCCATGGGGCGGTAACGATAGCATCCGGCTCGTCGACGCGACAAGCGAGGATCGCCTTGGTCGCCCCGGCGTTATTCGGTTAAGCTCTTCGGGCTTCGCCACCACTTATGATTCCCATGCGTCCGCTGACCGACCTCTTCGACCTCACCGGCCGCGTGGCCATCGTCACCGGCGGCTCGCGCGGCCTCGGCGAAGAGATGGCCGAAGGCCTCGCCGAAGCCGGCGCCTCGCTTATGCTGTGCGCGCGCCGGGAGCAATGGCTGACGCCGACACTAGAATCGTTCCGCGGCCGGGGCTTCCGCGTCGAGGGCGCGATCTGCGACGTGTCGCAGGCCGAACAGGTGTGGGCCGTCGTCGACAAGACCGTGTCGGTGTTCGGCAAGGTCGACATCCTGATCAACAACGCCGGCATCAGCTGGGGCGAAGAGCCCGAGACGATGGCGCTCGACAAGTGGCAGAGGGTGATCGACACGAACCTGACGGGCGCGTTCCTGTTCTCGCAGGCCGCCGGCCGCGAGATGTTGAAACGCAAGTACGGGCGCATCATCAACATCGCGTCGATCGCGGGCTTGCACGCGTCGGTCCACGGCGCGCACTACGCCGGCTATGCGGCCAGCAAGGCCGGGTTGATGGGACTGACGCGCGAGCTGGCGGCGACCTGGGGTCCGAGCGGCATTCGCGTCAACGCCATCGCGCCGGGCTTCTTCCACTCGCGGCTGGCGGATGCCGCCATCGAACTGACCGAGCCTGGCATCAAAGCGAACTGCCCAATCCCGCGCGTCGGAGCACCGGGCGAACTCAAGGGCGTCGCGGTGTTTCTCGCCGCCGACGCCTCCAACTACATCACCGGGCAAACCATCGTCGTGGACGGGGGCCGCACCATCGCGTGACAACCGAATCACGCGTCGCCATCGATCCGCAGGATCTCGCCGTCCTCCGGTTCACCGGCGGCAGAATTCTGTACCGCGTCCTCGGCGACGAACACGCCGCCACGCTCGGAGGGCAGGCGTGATGGGCGAGATCCGACAGAGCCTCAGCGGCCTCGACTACTTCAAGAAGATGATCGCCGGTGAGTTGTCGCCGCCGCCGATGCTGGCGCTGCTCGGCATGCGCCTCGTGGAAGCCGACGAGGGCCGGGTCGTGTTCACCGCGACCGTCGAGGAGCCCCACTACAACGGCATGGGCGTGGCGCACGGCGGGTTCGCGGCGACGCTGCTCGACTCGGCGCTTGGCTGCTGCATCAACACCCTGATGCCGCCGGGCCGGCGCTTCACCACGCTCGAACTGAAGGTGAACCTCACCCGGCCGTTGACGCACGAGGTGGGACTCCTCCGATGCGAAGCGAAGGTCGTCCACCTCGGCAGCCGCACCGCCACGTCGGAAGGCCGCATCATCGATCGGCATGGGAAACTCTACGCCCACGGCACGACGACCTGCATCGTCGTCGAAGCGCCGAGAGGCCCGCTCGAGCCGTAGCGGCGAACTTCTGGATTCGTTTTCTCCGTGCGAGCGATCGGCTCGGTACCCGTCATCGGAGCCCTTGTCCATGTCCAACCTCGTTCGCTACGACGTGCAGAACGGCGTGGCCGTCCTGACCATCGACAATCCACCGGTGAACGCGCTCAGCCCGGAGGTCTGGGAAGCCATCGAAGCAGCGGTCGCGCGAGGCGTGGCCGATCCGTCGGCCGTCGCCATGGTGCTCATCGGTGCCGGCTCCACCTTCATCGCGGGCGCCGACATCAAGATTTTCGATGTGCTCAAGACGCGCGAGGACTCCCTCGCGCGATCCGCCACCATCCATGCGCTGCTGAAGCGCCTCGAAGACGCGACCAAACCGCTCGTCGCGGCGATTCACGGCAACGCGCTCGGCGGCGGCCTCGAGATCGCGCTGGCGTGCCACTTCCGCGTCGCTGCGACAGACGCCAGGGTCGGCCAGCCGGAGGTCCTGCTCGGCATCATCCCCGGCGCCGGCGGCACGCAGCGACTCCCGCGTCTGTGCGGCGCACAGATGGCGCTGCAGATGTGCACGGACGGCAAACCCGTGCCGGCCCCCAGGGCGCTCGCGGCCGGCATCATCGATGACCTCGTCGAGGGCGATCTCCTGACGGGCGCCATCGCGTTCGCGACGGCGAAGGCCAGGGCGGTCAAGATTCGTAAGACGCGTGAGATCACGCTCGGCATCGAGCGCGTGCGAGCGGGACTCGAGGCGTGCGAGGCGGCGCGCGCGGCGCTCGCGAAGACGGCAAGAGGGCTCGGCGCGCCGTTTGCCGCGGTGAGCGCCATCGAGGCCGGCCTCCAGCGCACGTTCGACGCCGGTTCGCTCCGCGAGCGGGAGCTCTTCGCCGCCTGCGTCGTCTCGACGGAGTCGAAGGCGCTGCGGCATCTGTTCTTCGCCGAGCGAGAAGTCGCCAAGGTCCCCGATATTCCGAAGGACACGCCGGTAGGCGAGATCAAGCGCGCTGCGGTCGTCGGCGCCGGCACGATGGGCGGCGGCATCGCGATGGCCTACGCCAACGCCGGCATTCCCGTCCTCCTCAAAGAGGTGGACGATGCGGCGCTGCAGCGCGGGCTGGCGACGATTCGGAAGAACTACGACGTGACGATGTCCAAGGGCAAGATGACCGCCGAGCAGGTCGAGAAGACCATGGCGCTCATCACGCCAACCACGAGCTACGACGGGTTCGATCAGGTGGACATCGTGACCGAAGCCGTGTTCGAGAACATGGAGTTGAAGAAAGCCACGTTCGCCCAGCTCGGCAAAGTCACGCGACCCAACTGCATCCTCGCCTCGAATTCCTCGACCCTCGACATCGACCAGTTCGCCGGCGCCAGCGGCCGGCCATCGCAGGTGCTCGGGCACCACTACTTCAGCCCGGCGAACGTGATGAAGCTGCTGGAAATCGTCCGCGGGCGCGACACGAGCAGGGAGGTAATCGCCACGTCGTTGAAACTGGCCAAGCGTCTCGGCAAAGTCGGCGTCGTGGTCGGCAACTGCTTCGGGTTCGTCGCCAACCGGATGCTCGCCTACTACATGCGCGAGGCGTATCTCCTGCTCGAGGAAGGCGCGAGCGTGCCGCAAATCGATCGCGCGCTCACCGAATTCGGTCTGCCGGTCGGCCCGTTCGGAATGCAGGACATCGCGGGCATCGACGTCGGGGCGCGCATCCGGCAGTATCTGACGTCGATCGGCAAGACGCGCGCGGAGGGGCCGCAGTCGGCGATTCCCGATCGGCTGTACGCGATGGGCCGGTACGGCCAGAAGACCGGAGCCGGCTGGTACAAGTACGAACCCGGCAGCCGCACGCGGATTTCCGATCCGCTCATCGATCAGATGGCGGAGGAAGAGGCCGCCAAGCGAGGCCTCGAGCGGCGGCCGATTGCCGACGAGGAGATCATCGCGAGAATCACGACGGCGCTCGCAAACGAAGGCGCGCGGGTCCTCGAGGACGGCTACGCGACGCGCGCGGGCGACATCGACATCATCTACTGCCACGGCTTCGGGTTCCCGCGCGCAAGCGGCGGCCCGATGTTCTATGCCGAAACGATGGGCCTCGCCACCGTCCTGGCGCGCGTCAAGGAATACCGCGGCCGGTTCGGCGACTACTGGGAGCCGGCGCCGCTTCTGGAGAAACTGGTTGCCGAAGGACGAGGGTTGTACAGCTGACGCGCGCGCGTCCAGGCCGGGTCCCCAAGGACCCGTCTAACGCAGCGCGAGGGCTGAGCCGAGCGATCCCATGATCGACATCGACGTTCAGACGCTCCGCACCCGCGCCGGCGAGGAAGTCGCCGTCAGCGACTGGTGCGAGATCACGCAGGCCCGCATCGACCAATTCGCCGATGCCACCGGCGACCGCCAGTGGATTCACGTCGACCCCGCCCGGGCCGCGACGGAATCGCCGTTCAAGACCACGATTGCGCACGGGTTTCTGACGCTGTCGCTCATCAGCGCCCTGATGCGCGAGGCCATTCGGTTCAGCGGCCTGCGCATGGCCATCAACTACGGCGTCAACCGCGTACGATTCGTGTCGCCCGTGCCGTCCGGCGCGCGCGTGCGCGGCCGCTTCGTGCCGCTCACGATCGAGGACGTGGCCGGCGGGCTGCAGGTCACGTGGCAGGTGACCGTCGAGCGTGAGCAGGGCGACAAGCCCTCCTGCATCGCCGAGTGGATTGTGCGCTACTACCCACTCGAAGGACTGAGGGCTAAGGGCTGACGGCTGAGGGCTCAGAGTGTTCGTCGAAGCTACGGGCTTCAGCCTCGGCCTCGACGAAGGGTTGCAGTATGAACACCAACATTGGACGGTGCGCCGCAGTCGACCAGAATTGCACGAATGGGTATCACTCAAGTCACCGCCTCGGTTCGGAACCCGGCGCGCCCCACGAAGCTCTGGGAGGGGCTGTTCCTCAGTCGAACGCCTTCACCGCGATTGTGTAGCGCCCAGGCGCCCCATAGGTATGCGGCGCCGTCGTCATTTCGAGATCCCGATTCTGACGGGTGCGAAAACTCTGCCATTCGCCAGACGTTGCAAATGAAGCAAATAGCCGGATTTTGAAGCTGTTTTACGCGCGCCACGCCGGCGGTAGCCCGTCGAGATCGCACACCTTCCTCACCGCATCCGGTGCCGCATTCAGGACGAGCGCCGGATCGTTCGGCCTGGGCCCCGGGTTGATCCACCATCGGCGGGCGGCGGCCGCGGTGATCGGCGGACCGTGTTTGCGCCAGTATATCTCCCACTTGGGAACGCTCGAGCAGCGTTTCCAGCCGCTCCAACGCGTCAGGCACCTCGCGGGCCACCTCGGGATGCGTCTCCAGGAGACGCTGGACGTCCGTGATGTCGCTCAGACGCTTCGACGGCCGGCTCGCGGATTCCTCCGCGGCCTCGAGCTTGAGCCGGACGAGATCGGACGGGGTCGCCACATTGAAACGCATCCCGCGGACGCGAAACACGGCGGCGCGCTCCACTGTCCCCGGGGTCAGCTTGTCGACGGTGAATTGGACCGCGGTGCGGAGCTTGCGGGGCTGGCCGCCTGGTGCACGCCAGTTTTCGGAGTGGGCGAACGCTCGCTCGAACGTGAATCCGGCCGCCTTGAGCGGCCCGCGGGGAAGATCGTCGTAGCTCGCCAGCGCGACGTCGATGTCCGCCGTCGTCCGGGGCTCTTCGGAATAGAGCTGAACCGCCACGCCGCCGATAAGCGCGTAGGCTGTGTGTGCCTTCCGGAGCAGGTCGGTCAACTCGGCGAGCGCGGGCTCTTTCGAGTCCCCCTTTGGCAGACCCATGGTCTCCCTCCACAAGTGATCGAGCGTAAAGCTGGTCGCGAGGCGCTCGCGAACCTGTGCGACGGATGGCCGGGGCATTGTCGTCCCTAATGCTAGCCCAGGATGCCCAAACCAAGCCCGACTTCATCGCAAAGCTCAGCGTGTCACGCAAGGAATCGCGAGAAGTTCGGTATTGGCTGCGGCTCGCACTGGAAACCGCCGTCGTGACGGCCGGCGAAATCGAATGGGAGCTGAACGAAGCCAGTCAGCTCCGAGCCATGATCGTCGGAGCGATCAAGACGGCCCAGTCCTCGTCCCAACGGGGCCATCCGTAGCTCGTGGCGCCCAGCCCTCCCGCCTCCGCTCCGTCGGAAACAGTCGGAGCTACGGCGAGGCACGCCGAAGCGCCGGAGGCGCGAAGGCGGCAGCCCTCAGCCCTATCCCCTTAGCAGTACAATGGCGACTCGAGACGCCTCATTGAACCCCCGGCCGCCGCTCCTCACCATAGTCACGATTGCGTTTCTGGGCGTGCTCGCGGCTGCCGTGTCGAGCCAGACCGCG
>MELE01000158.1 GCA_001768615.1 Acidobacteria bacterium RIFCSPLOWO2_12_FULL_67_14b
GGCTGGAACGGTCCGTACTTGTGCTGGTCCTGCGGAAACGGATCGGCGTACGGCCCATACGGGTTGTCGAGGGGCTTGGTCGAGCGATCCGGGTAGTCGTTGTCGAGGTTCGCCATCATCGGCCGCGGCTTGCTGTTGATGAACGCCGCCACGTCGAACGCCCCGTCGTCGGTCAGATCGGGCTGGCCGAGCGGCATCCGGGCCTTGATGAATCGCGCCGCCGTCAGCACGCGGCCCATGCCGGCGCCGTCGTTGAAACTGTCGGGGCCCCAGAGCGGCGGAAAGAGATAGCCCTTCCGCGGATCACCGGTCGAGAGCAGCCCGGCGCCGTCGGCGCCATGACAGATGCTGCACTTCGTGCTGTAGACGACCTGCCCCATCGCCGGATCGGCGCGACGGGTGGGGGTCTTGAATCCCGCCGGCTCCTCGGCCTTCTTCGAGCTCGCGCCCATCGCGGCATACTGCGCGCCGAGAGAGCGCAAGTACGACGCCATGGCGATCATCTCGGCGCTGTCGATGGGCAGCGGCTTGCCGTGCATGCTGCGCTGCATGCACTCGTTGATGCGATCCTCGATGTCGGTCATGCCGCCGGCGCGGCCCGAGAACCGCGGGTAATGCTCGGTGGTCTGCAGCAGCGTCAGCGTGCCGGGCTCGGTGCCGATGTCGATGTGGCACGACGCGCACGCAAGGCGGTTGCCAATCATGCGGCGCTCGGGGTCGGGATGGTCCTGTCCCAACAGCTCGGGAGTTTCGCGAAGCAGGCGGCGGCCATACTCTTCCGTCGCCACCGGCGGTGGCGCCACAGCCGCCTCGGCACCACGCTCCCCGGCGAAGTACAACGTGCCCGCGACGGCGGCGGCGCCGATCGCGGCGCACACGGCCACCGCCGCCAGGAGGCCGCGACGCTCGGGATGTGAATCGCTCGCCATCACCCAGGATGCCTCTCGTCGGGGCCGGCGTCGGGCCGGCGCGACCGATCATACGCCCGCAGCGCGTCCTGGAACTGGTGCTTGGGCCGCTCGATCCAGGTGCGGAAGTCAGGCAGAAGCCACCACGCCGCGACGAAGATCATCGACATCAGCAAGGCAAGACCGACGATGAGATCGGTGATCATCGGGTCCCTCCCTCGTAGAAGCTCCGGACATGATGGGCCACGGCCATGATCTCCGGCGCACCCAGGCGGCCCGTCCACGGCGCCATCGGCGTGCCGTCCACGCCGTTCCGCAGCACCCGAAGGGCGTGATCGAGGCTCGGCCGCTGGTCTCGAAAACTGGATGGCGCCATGGTCAGCTGGGCCGCCGCGGTTCCGCGGCCGTCACCCTGTTCGCCATGACATTGAACGCAATTGGCCGCGTAGACGCGTGCCCCCAGCTCCTGCAGCTCCGCCGGCAGGGCGGGCTCAGGACGGTCGGCACGCAGTGCCTTCACGGCCACCGCGATTGCGGCCAGATCGGCCGGCGGATGATCGCGCCACGCGGGCATGGCCGTGCCGGCCACTCCGTGCCACAGCACTTCTGCGAGCCTCGCGTCGGTATACGCATGCTCCACCAGCGTGCCGGGCTTCGGCCTCAGCGCGGCCGCGCCGGGCCCGTCACCTTCGCCCGTTTCCCCGTGACACGTGACACAGTGATCGCCGAACAGGCGCCGGCCTCGCTCGAGATCGGTGGAGGGCGGCAGCGCCGGCACGTCGCCCTCGCGGCGCGTCCGCGCGGAATGCGCGTTCACCGCGCCCTCGAACGCCATCTGTAACATCTCGTCGTCGGGGCAGTTGCAGCCGGCACGCGCGTGGGCTTCACCTTCGGGACCGGCGATCTCCCGCGCGCGGCCCAGCGTTTCGAGATACGCCAGGAGATCGCGCGCCCCTTGTCGCGGTCGATCGGCGGCGCCATCGAACAGGCCGCGGTAGGCGGGCATCACCGAGTGGGCGACCACCGATCGCGGGGCAAAGAGGTGCGCGAAGTGCAAATCGGCGGACCGCGTGCCCGCCACGCGGGAAAGGTCAGGCCCGATGCGCCGCGTGCCCCATTGATGCGGATAGTCGAACCGGGTCTCCCACGCCAGCGTTGGCGCGCCGAACCGCGACATATCGGTGTGCAGGTAGCGAATCTGCTGCGTGTGGCAATAGCCGCAGCCTTCGCGCCCGTAGATCGCGCGTCCGCGGAGGGCGCTCGCGCTCAGGCCGAGCGGGTGCGCGGGCGACATCGCCGCCGTTTGCGCGTCGATGACCTGCTTGGGCCACACGCCCAGCAGCCCGACCGACATCACGAAGAACAGCACGCCGGCGACGCACGCCACGAGATACGCGTAGCGGACGGCTTTGCCCGGGGATGCGCTCACGACACCCGCTCCAGCACCGGCGCGAGCCTCGAGGCAACGTGCCCGGCCGCCTCGACGCCGGCGCCGTGTTCGATCGCGGCCAGGCCGCCGCCCCTGGCCCCGGTGGTGAGTCCGACGAAGAACGAGATGAAGCCGGCGCCCAGCAGCAGCGCCGCGCCGTGCGCGCGAACGATCCAATACGGGCGCGATGCCTGCACCGACTCACTCCACGGCGCGCCCGAGGCCCACAGGCGCCCTTGCATCAGCCCGGCGGCGGTCAGGTCCACGACCATCAACACGAGGCCGGCCACGACGAGCCAGTAGCCGACGTCGATCGCCCGCGCGTTGTACCGCGCCCACGGGATGCGCTGCCACGCGTGCACGAGCCCGCCCGCCGCGGCAAACGATGCGAAGCCGAGCATCGCCAGGTGCGAGTGCCCGACCACCCAGTCGGTGAAGTGCACGGTCTGGTTCACGGCCATTTGCGCCTGCATCGATCCCTGGATGCTGACGATCAGATAGAACCAGGTGCTCGCCGCCACGAACCGCAGCCCGGGATCGCGCGGCAAAAACCCCGCGCCCCGCATCGACAGCACCAGGTTGGCGACAACGATCACGACCGTCACCCCGAGCAACGCCGACGCAGTGATGGCGGTCAGCTGCGCCGACATCGGGATCACCGAAAACACGTAGTGGTGCGTGCCATTCAGCGGGTAGAGAAAGAACAGCAGCCAGAAACCGAGCATCGACAGGAAGTGGCTGTAGATCGGCCGGCGCGTGACCGCGGGAATCACGTAGTAGAGGATGGCGAGCGCCAGCGGCGTCACGAACAGCCCGACCGCGTCGTGAATCCACAAGCCGCTGAACGCGGCGCCGGCGGCGCCGGCCACGAACTCGGGCGCGATGTTGCCCATCGGGTAGGACAGCAGCGTGAAGACGAGCGCGCCGATGATGTACCAGCTGGAAACATACAGGTACTCGAGCCCGCGGGTGAAAAACGGCGGCAGGAATTGCACCGCCGCCATCACGAGGGCGATCACGACGAACCCGTCGACCACGAGCGGGAACTCGGCCCACTCGAGCGGCTGGCTCACGCCGGACAGTACCAGCACCCAACCGGGCAGCATCACCGCGAAGTTCCATAACGCAAACAGCCATCGGCCGAGCGCCACGCTCGTCACCGGCCGTCCGCTCAGGATGGGAACCGCGTGGTAGAGAAACGCGAGAAACGCGTTACCGAGCCAGCCGAGCATGATCCCCTGGGTATGCGAATAGCGCACGCGTCCCCAGCTGAGCCAGGACACGCCGGCGCCGAGATCGGGATACAGCAGTTGGAAGGCGGCGATGATCCCGAAGCTGATCGACAGCAGCAGCGTGACCAGCGCGGCGATCCCGTGCGCGTGCACCAGGGTCGTTTCCACCCTGGGCACGGCACGGGCTGCAACCGTGTCGGTCACGCTACCTGTTGATCGGGATCATGATGTGGGCGCCGGGCGTGCCCGCCAGCATCAGCCACGGCACGCCACGCCCGTTGATCGCGTCTTCGCGGTGATCCGTGTCGGACACGCCGATCGAGTCGGCGGTCGCGCCGGGCACCGACAGCACCCACAGCAACTGGATGCGGTCTGTCTTCCCGTAGAGGCGATACGACATCGTCCCGAACGGCGTCGGCGCGAGGGTGCCGGCCTTGGCAGCGGCGGCCACGGCCGCTGTGACCTCCGCGTCGGTTCTGCCCTGCGCGCGCAGCTTCGCCGAAAAGTCGCGGCGCGGCCCGGTGACCTGGTTGTAGCACCACGTGAAACCGTCGGCGCCGCGCGGCGTGCACTCCGCGAAGTTGGTGCCCTTGCGCAGCACGATGCGATCGCCGGTCTTGGGATCGTACTTGTAGACCGTGGCGCCGGCGCGCAGGTCCTCGGGCAGCGGTAACACCGCCTGCGAAACCTCGTCAGGCGCCAGGTCGGTGACACCCGACTGCTTCACCGGCGGGTTGATGGGGATCATGACGTGGGCGCCGGGATTGCCGGGTTCCATCATCCAGGGCAGGCCGTGGCCCTCGAGCGCCTGGTCCCGCTGGCTGCCTGTCGACACGCCGACCGATTCCGGTGTGCGGTTGGGCAGCGAGATCACCCACAGGTTCTGGATGCGGTCGCGCTTGTCGTAGCCGCGATACGCCATCATGGCCGCGGGCGGCGCCGGCAACTGCCCGGCCTTGACCGCCGCGCCAATCGCGGCGGAGATCTGTTCGGGCGTCTTCTTCTCGGCGCGCAGCTTCGCTTCCATGTCGCGGCGCGGCCCGTACATCTTGTGATAGCAGCGCGTGAAGCCGTCGGCCATGCGCGGCTGGCACTCGAGGAAGTTCGTCCCCTGCCGCAGCACCTTGCGGGCGCCGGTCGCGGCGTCATAGGTGACCACGGTGGCGCCGGCCCTCAGATCGTCCGGGAGGATCTGCACGGCCTCGGCGATCTGCGCGTCGGTCGACGGCGTCTGCGCCGCGGCCGGCAGCGGGCCGAGCAGCAGGAGGATCGCCGCCGCCGCGTTCATCGTGTAGCGCTTGCCGGGTTGCATGACTGGTGGCTCCCCGCTACTGACGGTTGTAGGCGATGCCGGCGCGCTGGGCCTGCTCGATCGCAATCACCATCGCCGGCACGATCGTCACACCCGGCAGCAGGTTGGCGCGCAGTTCCGTTTCGATCTCCGGCGCCTTGCCCTTACCCCTGGCCTCGAGCTCGATGCACCACGCGCCGAGCGCGTTTGCGCACATCAGGAACTTCGTGCCCATCTTCTGCAGGCTCTCGATGCCCATCACCGGCATGAAATCGGCGAATGGCGGCAGCGGCGGCGTCTGCATCGCCTGCATCAGCAGGTGCAGCTCATTCTTTGTCGGGCGATGAAACGGATTGCGGGCGTACGGTTTGCCGGTGCTGTCCTTCAATCCGTGGTACTCGCCCAGCGCGTACTTTGCCCACATCGCATCGTTGAAGCCCAGCGCGATGCTGGACCCCGGGCCGATGCCGTAGAAGGTCCCCACGGCGGCCACGGTGCCCGGCGCGGATTTGTACGCCGCCTGGTAGGTGTTCAGGTAGTTGAGGATATGCAACAGGCCCGCGAAGTTCAGGTGCTTCGGAAAATCGAACAGGCAACGATTGGTGCCCTTCACTTCGCCCATCCAGGCATCGGGCGCCTGGGCTGCGGCCTCACGAACTCCGGCCAGCGGCAGGCCCAACGCCGCCGCCGCGCCAAACATCCGACCGAGAAAACCACGACGATGTGTCGACTGCATCTGCAACCCCCTCGAAGCAACGTCAGTTGACGAACGGACGGGTATCGTAACCCTCGCGAGCTTACCCGACGAAGAGCAGGCTGTAACCGTACTCCTGCGCGCGCGTGACGCCGACCACGCCCGCGGCAGCAAAGCGGCTGTTGGGGATCATGTTGGCCGCCATCTCCTTGTAGACCGCCTCGCCGTCGCCGCTGCCGGCGAGGGCGCGGGCGAACCGATGGCTGGCCATGTCGCAAACAATGAAGTGGACGCCGCGCTTGGCCAGGCCGTCCAACGCCGCACGTGGCGCGGTGTTATGCGGGTTCGCTGACGGCGGCTCGGCCGTCCGCGACTCGTACTTGATCATCGAGGCCATCTGCTTGCCGTGCTTGGCCCACAGCGGATCGGTGAAGGCAAACAGCGTGGCGAAGTGCCGCAGGCAAATCACCATCGCGAGATCGTTCTCTTTGAGGCCGTAACCGGCGCTGTTACCGGCAAAAAGGTTGTTGGCAAAGCCGATCGCCTCGCCGGCGCCGGCGGCCGTCGTCGCGTCGAGGATCATGCGGTGCCGGCCCGGCAGCTTGTCGAGCCACGCGTCCTGGTCATGACGCGCGGGCTGAAAAGCCGCAGGCGCGGGAGGGGCCTGGGCCGCCGCTCGTGTGCCGGTCAGGGCAAGCGCGGCCGCCGCACCCATACCCGTCACCAACGACCGCCTGCCCCGTTTACGTTGATCCATCGCGTCACACCCTTCCGTGCCTGCCGGGCTCGGGCCGCATTATAACGGGGGCCGCCGCTGGAATCATCACGAGCGCCGCCCTGCAGCCGGGACACTGGCAACACCGCTGCCTTGATCAGGCGTGCGGCGCCCAGGATTTGTCGCCGGCCCCGTGCGGCACGCACGGGTCGAAACGGCCGGGCGTTTCCAGATAGCGCATCGCCCGCGTGTAGCCAATCTCGGAGGTGAAATACCCGAGCAGGGCGAGCTCTTTCATCATCCGGAAGTAGTGAGCGGGCTCACTGCCGGCCGACGCGGCGGCCGGCGCGCGTGAGCGCGGCGCCGACGCCCGCTCCTCCATCGCCGTCTTCTGCTCGCGATCGAGCGCCTCGAGCAGGACCAGCCGTTGTGCCGGCGACGCCGTCATGAACGACGTCGCATGGGCCTTCTGGCAGGCGTCGTCCAATTGCCGCATGCCGTTGCGAAACACCCGCTGGGCCGGCTCGGTATAGGCGGCCGTCACCATCAACGCCATGAACGCGCCCGCCTGCGCGGCCTTCGCGCCGGGCGTGGATGTTTCCGGCAGGATGGTCTCGGCGATCTCGTCCAGCAGCGCCACGTCGGCCCCCGTGAACAGGCCGGCGCCTTGTCCCCTCGCCTGCGACAGCGCCGCGGCATCGAACGAGAACGCCAGCAGTCGGTCGCCGCCGGCCAGCGCGGCGCCGCCAAGTAACGCCGTGACCCGCTGCATCGCCGCGCGGCGCGTGATCCCTGAGGTCCGTTGGTCCATTGGTCGCTCCATGATCAGAGACTGCCGCGCTTGAGCTCGTCGACGGCGAACGCCGCCGCGCGGGCCGTGAGGGCCATGTAGGTCAGCGACGGGTTCTGGCATCCCGACGACGCCATGCACGAGCCGTCGGTCACGAACAGGTTCGAACAGTCCCACACCTGGTTGTGTGCATTCAGCACCGACGTCTTCGGATCGCGGCCCATCCGCGCCGTGCCCATCTCGTGGATGCCCATGCCGGGGAAGTAGCCGTTGTCGAACACCCGCACTTCCCTGACGCCGGTGGCTTCCAGCATCTCGGCCATGTCGTTCATCATGTCGCGCCGCATCAGCCGCTCGTTCTCACCAGTGGCGCAATCGATCGAGATGACGGGCAGGCCCCACTTGTCGGTCCGCGTCTCGTCCATCGTGACGCGGTTGGCGTGGTTCGGCAGCATCTCCCCGAATGCGGTGGCACCCATCCGCCACGCCCCCGGCGAGGCCATCGCGTCCTTGAAGGCCGCGCCGACGCCGAGTTCGGCGACGGCTCGCTCCCAGCCCTGGCGGCTGGCGCTGCCCTGGTAGCCGAAGCCGCGCAGGTACTCGCGCTTGTCGCCGAAGAAGTTGCGGAACCGCGGGATGTAGAACCCCGTAGGCCGGCGTCCGTACACGGTCTTGTCGGTGTGCTCCGGGATGGTGCCGTTCGCACCGCAGCGGAAGTGGTGATCCATCAGGTTGTGCCCGAGCTCGCCCGAACTGCTGCCAAGACCGCCCGGCCACACCTCCCGCGCCGACCGCATGAGGAGCCAGGTCGAATTGAGCGTGGAGGCGCACAAGAACACCACGCGCGCCGTGTATTCGGTCGTCGCCCCGTTCACGGCATCAAGCACGCGCACGCCGGTGGCCCGCTTCCGGTTGCGGTCGTAAACCACGTCGGTCACGATCGCGAAGGTCTTCAGCGTCAAGCGGCCCGTCGCCATCGCCGGCGGCAACGTCGAGGCCTGGGTGCTGAAGTACGACCCGGAAGGGCAACCGAGCCAGCACGCGTTGCGGTACTGGCAACGGCCGCGACCGCCGAGCGGCCGGGTCAGATTCGCCACGCGGCCCGGGATGATCCGCCGGCGTCCTTCAAACTGCTTCGCGAGGCGGCCGGCGATCGATTCTTCCGCGCAATTGAGCGGCATCGCCGGCTGGAATTGGCCATCAGGAAGTTGCGGCAGCCCTTCGGTCGATCCCGAAATCCCGGCGTGCCGTTCGACGTGATCGTACCAAGGCGCGAGGTCGTTGTAGCGGATGGGCCAATCGGCGCCGACGCCTTCCCTGGCGTTGGCTTCAAAGTCGAAGTCGCTGAGCCGGTAGCTCTGGCGGCCCCAGGTGAGCGACCGTCCGCCCACGTGGTAGCCGCGGTACCAGTCGAACCGCTTGACCTCCGTGTAGGGCGAGTCCTTGTCGGACGCCCACCAGTCGAGGTTCTTCTCGTTCAGTGGGTAATCGCGATTGAGGACCGGGTACGCATCCACCATCTCCCGCGTTCGGCCGCCGCGATGTGCGTACTCCCAGGGGGCCTTGCGGGCGTTGCTGTAGTCCTTCACGTGCTCGACGTTCTTGCCGCGCTCGAGCAACAGGACGCGCAGCCCGCGCTCGGTGAGCTCCTTCGCGGCCCAACCGCCGGAAATGCCCGAGCCGACGACGATCGCGTCAAACGCTTCGGACTGTGCCTGCATGACGTCCCTCCCGGGCGCGCACGGCCGCCGTGCGGCGCTATCGTATTTCAGCTAAGATTCCGCCGCCATGCCGAACTCCGCCTCATCCGCCGGGCGCCGACCCGTCAGCCGCCGCAGCGCCATTCGGGCGGCGGCCACATCGGCGGCAGGCGTGGCGCTCGCTCGGATGGCCCAGGCACAACCGGCCGGGCGCGCGGTCACGCGCGGCCGCATCCGACAATCGGTCAGCCGTTGGTGCTACCAGAAGATGGCGCTGCCCGACCTGTGCCGCGCCGTGGCGGCGCTGGGTGTCCCCGCGATCGACCTGCTCGATCCGCAGGACTGGCCGGTCGTGCGCGAACACGGATTGATCTGCTCGATGGGATACGGCGGCGGCGGCACGATCCGCGACGGCCTCAACAACCGCGCCAATCACGCCCGCATCGTCGAGAACCTGATCGCCGCCATGCCGAAGGCGGCGGCACTCGGCGTACCCAATCTGATCACGTTCTTCGGCAACCGGCAGGGCAGGAGCGATCGGCAGGCGATCGACAACTGCGTGGCCGGCCTGAACCAACTGAAGGTCGCGGCCGAACAACATGGTGTCACCGTGTGCGTCGAGCTGTTGAACAGCAAGGTGGATCACGCGGACTACCAGGGCGATCGCACGGCATTCGGCGTGGAGGTCGTCGCCGCGGTCAACTCACCGCGCGTCAAGCTGCTCTACGACATCTATCACATGCAGATCATGGAGGGCGACGTGATCCGCACGATCCGCCAGCATCATGCGCACATCGCCCACTACCACACCGGCGGCGTGCCGGGCCGCCATGAGCTGGACGATTCGCAAGAGTTGCAGTGGCCCGCGATCTGTCGCGCCATTGCGGAGACCGGGTTCAAGGGCTATCTCGCGCACGAGTTCGTCCCGACGCGCGACCCGATGACGTCGTTGCGCGAAGCGGTGGTGCTCTGCGACGTGTGACGGCGGGTATGGGCCATCAGGTTACACGCTTGCGCCGGCTTGAACACAGCCTGTATACTGCCGGGACTCAGCCGCCATGCCCAAGCGCCCGACGCTGATCGCCTTGCACCCCCACAGCGCCTCGCAGGTCGAGCGCGCCTATCGCAGCATCAAGGCGGGCATCATCGACGGGCGCTATTCGCCGGGCACGCCGCTCTCGGAACCGTCGCTGGCCGCCGTCTACGGAATGAGCCGGACGCCCATCCGCGAGGGCCTGTCGCGGCTGTGGCAGGAGGGCTACCTGGATCGGGTGGCCGGACACGGCTACTTCGTCGCGCGCGTGACCGCGCAGGCGATCCACGACACCTTCGACGTGCGGCGGCTCCTCGAGGGCGCGGCCGCCGCCCGCACCGCCGAGTTCGCGACGCCGGACGAAGTGCTCCGGCTCCGGGAGCTGGCGGAGGTGCCGACGAAGACGACTCGGTACCGGGAAATCGAAGCGGCCAACGCGCGGTTTCACATGGCCATCGCGGCAGCCGGCCGCAACCAGCTGGCGGCGGACCTCATTGCCCGGTGCCTGGCGCAAGTGGACCGCTTCATGTCGCTCGGCGTGTCGTTCGGACAGTTCCAGAGCGGCGCGACCGAAGCCCACCTCGCCATTGTCGAGGCCATCGAGCGGCGCGACCCGGCGGCCGCGAAGGCGAGTATGGAAAAGCACCTCGACTGCGGCAGCGGGCTGATGAAAGGGGTGCTGCTGGGGAGTGAATTCGTCGGCGTGCGCGTGAAGTAGCGAGCGGCAGCCCCCGCAAGGCGCAGCTCGGCGCGCGGGTCGAGATCTACGCGACAACGTTAGGGCGCCCTGCTCCTGGGGCGCCCTTTTTTTCGGGCACGACGATCAGCGCCGCCATTCGGCCGGCGCCTTCGCCTTCTCGCCGAAACGAATCGAACACACCGGGATGCGCCAGCGTGCTGAGGCCGCAGGTGAAGATTCGATCCGCGCGCACGCCCGCCTCCTTCAGCTGATCGCGGTTGGCCGACCAGAGGTCGAGGCGCGGCTTGCCCACGCCGCGGCTGAACCACCGATCGATGTCGGCCTGGGTGTGGCCGGACTGGCGGAAGGCGTCGACCACCGAATCGCCGACCTCGTAGTCGGCAGGCCCGATGCTCGGGCCGATCGCCGCCGTCAGGTCTTCAGCCTTCGCCCCACACTCACGGACCATGCATTCGACGGCCGCCGAGACGACGCGGGCGCACGTCCCGCGCCAGCCGGCATGAACCGCCGCCGCCGATCCGCTGGCGGCGTCGGCCAACAGGATCGGAACGCAATCGGCCACGGCCACGGCCAGCACCAGGCCGGGCTCGTTGGCGACCACGGCATCGCCGTCCGGGCGTTCGAGGTGCGCGTCAGCGGCAACCCTGCCCCGCTTCAGGACTCGCACGACGTTGCCATGCACCTGCTTGACGCGGATCACGCGATCGGCCGGCGCCCCGAGCGCGGCCGCTGCTGCCGTCCAGCCTGGCGTTGTGATCTGCGTCAGCTGCGGCCCAGGTGGTCCGGTCATCTGCGGCTGTAACTTCAGTTGCTTCGACGTAAACAGATGTTGCGCCACCGCGTCGAGCCGGCTGCAGCGGAGCGCGGGCCCGCAAGCCTCGGTGGCCCAACGAAATGCGGGATCGGGCGTGGGCAGCGTCATGCGGGCGGTCGGCGATCGCCGGCAACTGCGGTTGTCACTGGTTTCGCCGCGATCGCGAAAGCGGCCGTGTTTTGGCGATCACCGGCTGGCATCCGGCTTGATATCCCGATTGCCATCGAACGAACACGAGACGAGGGGGGCCTCGTCGGACTGGAGACAACGATGGTGGTCAAGATCATGCCGAACGACAAGGGTACCCCGACCGGGAAGCTGGCGGATGCCGAAGTGCACTTCACCGAGGGCGACATGGAGGGCTTGAGGCTCCTGGGCTTCGCCGTGTGGGAGCGCCGCAACGGCGTGGGACGCAACGTGACGTTCCCCGCCCGCACCTACTCGGTGAACGGCGAGCGGCGCAGTTTCTCGCTGCTGCGGCCGGTCAACGATCCGAACTCCCAGAACAAGGTGCGCGACCTGGTGCTACTGGCGTACTCGGACTACGAGGCGCAGGCGGCCGTCGCGAGCTGACTGTCGCGGAGGCGGCGCCTGCTGTCAACTCAAGACCGGTAGCAGGCGCGCGTTCTCCTTGGCCTGCTTCGGGGGCAGCGTCCACTCCGCGCGGGTGCTCTTCTCGAATTCCGCGCGGAAGAACGGCTCCTTCATGCCGCCGTCGATGATGTTCCAGGGCAGCACGGCGTCGGCCGAACGGTCGCGGTAGATGTAGAAATCGCCGTCGACGCCGGAATCGGCTACGGCCTTGCGCCACTGGCCGCCGTTTTCCTCGGCCAGCTCGATCGCGGGGGCAATCCGGCGGTCGCCGAGCGAGAGCAGCGCCTGGTAATAGGAGTGCCGCTCGCTCTTGATGTTGAAGTAGACGTTGTCGATACCGGCGACGAGCGAGCGCATCCGCTGCATCTTGCGTTCGATCACGTCGGTGCGCACCATCGGCAGCCACTGGTACGCGGTGCCGGGCTTGGGTACGAGCGGGTTCACGCTGGCGACGATCCGGCCGATCCGGCCGCGCGGGCGCGCGTGCTTGAGCATGATCTCGTGGAGCTGCAGGGTCAGGTCGCGGATGGCGACGAGGTCCTCGTCCTCCTCCGTCGGCAGGGCGATCATGTAATAGAGCTTCAGGCTCTCGATGCCGCTGGAGAAAATCAGCTCGGCCCGATCGAGGATCTCCTCGTTGGTCACGGTCTTGTTGATCACGCGGCGCAGGCGATCCGCTCCGGTCTCGGGCGCGATGGTCAGCGTGCGCTCGCCGCTCTCCTTGAGCAGCGAGACGATGGCCGGCGTGAGGTCGTCGAGGCGCAGCGAGGCCGGGCTGATCGAGTAGCCCATGTCCTTGAGCCTGCGCAGGATGTGCTCGATGTCGGGGTGGTCGCAGAGCGCGATCGACACCAGCCCGGCGCGCGACGAGTGCGCCCGCGCGGCGCGGGCGAGCTGGAGAATGCGGTCGGTCGGGAAGGGGCGGACGGGCAGGTAGTTGTAGCCGGCCCAGCAGAACCGGCACAGGTTCGCGCACCCGCGCACGACTTCCACGAGGAAGCGCGAGCCGAACTCGGTGTCGGGCGTGAAGATCGTCGTCGAGGGCGGGTCCACCGCGTCGGTGGTCTTGAGCGCCGCCTTCCTGACGACCGGCGGCGCGCCGGTGCCTTCGCGCGGCAGGTAGCGGGCAATCGTGCCGTCGGCCGCGTACTCGACGTCGTAGAACGACGGGATGTAGTAGCCGCGGGCTTGCGCCAGCCGGCGGAGCTGCTCGGATCGCGACGAGGTGCCGAAGGCATCGACGAGCGCGGGCACCAGGGCCTCGCCTTCGCCGGCCGCGATCACGTCGGCGAAGGGCGCGAGCGGTTCGGGGTTCACGAACGTCACGGCGCCGCCGATGACGACGAGCGGATGCCGGTAGTCGCGGTCGGCCGCGCGCAGCGGCACGCCGGCGAGCCGCAGCATCGTGAGCACGTTGGTGTAGTCCCACTCGAACGACACCGAGAACGCGATCACGTCGAAGTCGGCGACGGGCGTCTGCGATTCGAGGGTCACGATGCGGGTGCCGGCTTCGCGCAGCGCGGCAAGCTCCTGCTTCGGCGGCAGGAACACGCGCTCGCACACGATGTCGGGATGGTCGTTGAAAAGGCGATAGATCGTCTGGAAGCCGAGGTTCGACATCCCCACGAAATAGGTATTGGGGAACACCAGGGCCACGCGCAGCCGGTTCGCGTGCGGCTTGGTCACGTAGCCGACCTCGCGGGAGAGGACGTCCTGTGCGAACGCGCGTTGTTGCTGTGGCTTCATCTGGAATCCAGGGGATCGTCGAGCTGTCCCTTCGCAGGCACCGCTCGCGGCTCCCCTGGATCTGTCTACTGTATCAGTCCTACCCTTCGTTCCGGCGCAGGAAGGCCGGCACGTCGAGGTCGAGGTTGAGGTCGAATTCTCCCGGCAGGGCTGGAGGCTCGAGCGGCATGTCGCCGCCGTTTTGTCCCGCTGCCACCGCCTTGGGCGCTGCCAGCGGCATATCCAACCCCGGCCGCCGCGTAATCGTCGGCCGCGACGGCGTCACGGACGCGGCGGTGCTGTCGGCGCCGGCACGGTGAGACGAATACGCGGTCATGTCCACCGGCGTCTGCGGCGGCGGCGTCGACCGCTCCGACCGCGCGTGCTCGAAGCCGGTGGCAATCACCGTGATCTTCACCTTGTTCTTGAGCGCCGGGTCGACCACCGCGCCGAAGATGATGTTGGCGTCTTCGTGCGCCGACTCCTGGATGATCATCAGCGCCTCGTTGACCTCGAGCAGCGACATGTCGGGGCCGCCGGTGACGTTGATGATCACGCCGCGCGCGCCCCTGACCGAGGCGTCCTCAAGCAGCGGGCTCGAGATCGCGCGGTTGGCCGCATCGACGGCGCGGGTGTGGCCTTCGGCTATCGCCGTGCCCATCATGGCCACGCCCATGCCGGACATGATCGTCTTGACGTCGGCGAAGTCGAGGTTGATGAGGCCCGGCACCAGGATGAGATCCGAGATGCCCTGGATCGCCTGCCTCAAGACGTCGTCGGCCGTCACGAACGCGTCGAGCATCGAGGTGTTGCGATCGATCACGGTCAGCAGCCGCTCGTTGGGGATCGTGATCACGGTGTCGACCGATTCGCGCAGCGCGTCGAGCCCGATCTCGGCCTGCCGATGGCGCTTCTTCCCCTCGAACTTGAAGGGCTTGGTGACCACGGCGATGGTCAGCGCGCCGAGCTCGGTGGCCAGGCTGGCGATCACCGGCGCGGCGCCGGTGCCCGTGCCGCCGCCCAGGCCGGTGGTGACGAAGACCATGTCGGCGCCCGACAGCGCCTGGATCAGCGCGTCGGTGTCTTCGAGGGCGGCCTGCCGCCCGATGTTGGGATCGGCGCCGGCGCCCAGGCCCTTGGTGAGCTTGGCGCCGATCTGGATCTTCACCGGCGCCGGATTGGCCTTGAGCGCCTGGGCGTCGGTGTTGGCCACCATGAACTCCACGCCCGAGATGCCGGCCTGCACCATCCGCGACACGGCATTGCTGCCGCCGCCGCCGACGCCGATCACCTTGATCCGCGCGCCCATGCGCGCTTCTTCATCCAGCGTGAGCCGCAGCGCTTCGTAGCCGTCCTGGTCCGCCATCGTGCCTCCTCGTAACTGAGATCTGCGCCAACTCGATCCGCCCGGAGCCCGGAACCCGGAGCCCGGAGCCCGGAGCCCGGAGCCCGGAGCCCGATCAGAAAAACTCTTTGAACACCGTCCGCAGCCGGCCCATCACCCGGGTCAGCGCCCCGCCGCCGACGGCCGCCGCGGATGGTCCGCGATGGCGGGCGGCATACAACACGAGCCCCACCGACGTGGCGTAGGCGGGATTGCTGACGTGGTCGGCCAGCCCGCCCACGCCGGACGGCGACCCCCGCCGGATCGGCAGGTCGAAGATCTGTTCCGAGATTTCCGACATGCCCTCGAGCACGGCGCCGCCGCCGGTGAGCACGAGCCCCGAGTTCAGCGACTTCTCGTAGCCGGCCTTGCTGATCTCGTCCCAGATCAGGTGGAACATCTCCTCGGCGCGCGGCTGCAGGATGTCCGACAGGATGCGGCGCGCCATCACGCGCGGCCGGCGGCCGCCGACGCTGGCCACTTCGATGGTCTCGTCTTCCTCCACCATCGACGACAGCGCGCACCCGGCGCGGCGCTTGACCTTCTCGGCGTCGGGAATCGGCGTGCGCAGACCGACGGCGATGTCGTTGGTGAAATGGTCGCCGCCGACGGCGATCACGGCAGTGTGCCACAGGCTGCCGCGCTCGAAGATCGCGAGGTCGGCCGTGCCGCCGCCGATGTCGACCACGGCGACGCCCAGCTCCTTTTCATCGGGCGTCAGCACGGTTTCGGCGGCCGCCAACTGGCCGATCACCGTGTCGATCACCTCGACGCCGGCGCGGTTCACGCACGCCACCAGGTTCTGCGTGGCAGTCTGGCTGCCGGTGATGATGTGCACGTTCACCTCGAGCCGGGCGCCGGTCAGGCCCACGGGGGCGCCGATGCCTTCCTGTTCGTCGACCACGAAGTCCTGCGGCAGCACGTGGAGGATCTCGCGCCCCGCCGGCAGCGACACCGCGCGGGCCGCGTCGATCGCCCGCCGCACGTCGTCGCGCGTGACCTCGCGGTTCTTGCCGGCCACGGCAACGACGCCGCGGGAGTTGAAGCCCTTGATATGGGGACCGCTGATCGCGAGGTGCACGGAGCCCACCTCGACGCCCGCCATCAGCTCGGCCTCTTCGATCGACTTCTTGATCGACTCCACCGCCGCCTCGAGATTGACGACGACCCCGCGCTTGAGGCCCTTCGACTCGGCGACGCCGATGCCGATGACGTCGACCGCGCCCTCGTCCAGCAGCTCGCCGACCACGGTGCAGACCTTGGTCGTGCCGATGTCGAGTCCCACTACGTAGCGTTCCTGTCGTGCCACTCTGCCTCCATCTCTACCGATCGCTCACTGCGTTCGCTCGCGGTCCTGAACCGTGAGCCGGGCTCCGGGCTCCGCCGGATCCCGTCTGAACACCCGGTTCCCGGAGCCCGGAGCCCGTTACTTCTGCGCCTGCGCCGCCGGCAGCGCCTTGACCGGCCGCACGTACAGGCGCTCGTCGAACCGCAAATCCACGTAGTCGATGCCGGCCATGCGTTCGCGGAGGGCCGGCGCCAGGTCGAGGTATTGCTGCAGCCGCTCGACGAACTCGGCCTCGCCGAGCCGAAGTAGCGCCGTGTCGCCCTCGAGAATGACCACCGCGTCGTGCAGGTTCGACACGTCGATCTGCGACACCTGCGCGGCGACCTCGGGCCGCACCGACAACGCCGCGATCACGCGGCCCGCCAGCTCGGCGCGCGCCGCATCCACCAGCGCGCCGCCATCCTCCGGCGCGCTGGCCAGGCCGTCGATGATCGGCAGGTCGATGTCGGCGTAGGCCGGGCCGTACTCGTCGACGATCACGCCCTTGCCGTCGATCAGGTACAGCGAGGTGCCGATGCGGCCGATCCCCATCGGGCGGCGCTCGTGCACCGTGATCTCGACGGTCGACGGCAGGACGCGGCGAATCGTGGCGGCGTCCACCCACGGCGACGCCAACAGCCGCTGCCGCCACTGGTCGAGCTGCACCGTCAGGATGTTCTGCCCGCGCAGCCCGTCGACGAGCGCCAGCACTTCGCCGGCCGACAGCCGCTCGTGCCCGCGCACGACCAGGTGTCCGATCTGCAGCGTCTGCGCATCGGCAATCAGCGCGACACCGCGGTACCCCGTGTAGACCAGCACCGCCGCCAGTGCGGCGATGCGCGCGGCCAGCCAGGCCTGCTTCGACGCGAGGCTGCGCTTGCGGGCGGGCTTCACGTGGGCCCGGCGGAACCGCTTGTCGGTGGCGGTCGCGACCGCCTGGCCGCCGGCGCCCTGGCGCCCCTCGACAAGCTCGGGGCGACCTGAGGCTCTCGAAGGTCGAAGCAGGGCCGACATCACCGCGCCTCCCGCGGACCGTGCCGCCGTTCGAGCTCGCTCACGAGCGCGGTGGCCAGGCCGCCGATCGATCCGGCGCCGAGCGTCAGGATCAGATCGCCCGGGCGGGCCAGGTCCGCGACGGCCGCCGCCACGCGGTCGAGGCGGGGCACGACGTGCACGGGCGTCTGCCGGCCCGCATTCACGGCCGCGGCCAGGGCCTCGATGGTGATGCCGGCGATCGGGTCTTCGCTGGCCGCGTAAATATCGGTCAGCACGACCTCATCAGCCGGGGCGAGGGCGGTGCCGAACTCGCGCATCAGGTCTCGCGTACGCGTGTAGCGATGCGGCTGGAACGCCACGACGATGCGCGAGGGCTTCGCCGCGCGGGCGGCCGCCAGCACGGCGGCGATTTCCGTCGGGTGGTGGCCGTAGTCGTCCACCACCGTGATGCCGCCCACCACGCCGCGCCGCTCGAACCGCCGTTCGGCGCCGCCAAACTCGCCGAGGGCCGCCGCGATCCGCGCGAACGGCACATCCAGCTCGAGTCCGACGGCCACCGCCGCCAGCGCGTTCTGCACCGAATGACGGCCGGGCACGGCCAGCGTCAGCGGGCCCAGCGTCGACACCTCGGCGCCCGGCGCGTGCCACACCACCGTGCACCGCGAGCCGTAGCCCTCGAGCGTCACGCCGGTCGCGGCGACGTTGATTCCTGCCTTGATTTCTGCCTGCTGCCTTCTGCCTTCTGGCTTGTCTTCGACGCCGTACGTGATCACCCGCCGCGTGAACCGCGGCATCACCCGGCACAGCTCCGCGTCGTCGGCGCACGCCACGACGGCGCCGTAGAACGGCACCTTGTTGGCGAAGTCGACAAACGCCTGCTGCAGGTCGGCGAAGCTTCCGTACGCGTCCATATGCTCGCGATCGATGTTCGTAATCACCGCCACCGCCGGCGACAGCCGCAGGAACGAGCGATCGCTCTCGTCCGCTTCCGCCACCATGTATTCGCCGCGGCCGAGCCGCGCGTTGCTGCCGAACGCGCTCAGCCGTCCCCCGATGACCGCCGTCGGATCCAGTCCCGCCCGCTCGAGCACGAGGGCGATCATCGAGGTCATGCTCGTCTTGCCGTGCGCGCCCGCGATCGCGATGCCGAACCGCAGCCGCATCAGCTCCGCGAGCATCTCGGCGCGCGGAATCACCGGGATCCGCCGCGCCCGCGCCTCGGCCACCTCGGCGTTGTCGGGCCGTACCGCCGAGGACACCACCACCACGTCGGCGGTGCCCACCTGCGACGCCGCGTGTCCCAGGTGCACCGTCACGCCGAGCGAGGCCAGACGGTCGGCCACCGCCGACCGCTTCGCGTCGGATCCCGACACGGCGTATCCCAGGTTGGCGAGCAGCTCGGCGATGCCGCTCATGCCGATCCCGCCGACGCCGACGAAGTGGATGCGCCGCGTCTTACCCAGCACGTCGCCCGCCCTGTCCCGAGCGCAGTCGAGGGGCCAACTGCTCGACCCGATCGGCGATGCGCTCGGCGGCATCCGGCCGCGCCAGCCGGCGCGCGGCCTCGGCCATCCGCCGCATGCGGCCGGGGTCCGACACCAACCCGGTGATCGCTGCCGCGAGCTGCTCGCCGCCCAGCTCCCGTTCCTCGATCACCAGCGCCGCGCCGGCGCGGCCGAGGACCTCGGCGTTCTTCTGCTGGTGGTCGTCGGTCGCCGTCGGCAGCGGCACCAGGATCGCGGGCCGGCCGGCCGCGGTCAGCTCGGCGAGGGTGGTGGCCCCCGCGCGGCAGATGACCAGGCCGGCCGCCTTCATCTCGTCGTCGATTTCGAAGATGAAGGCTTCGACTCGGGCCGCCAGGCCGGCGCGTTGGTACGCGGTGCGCACCAGATCCAGATCGCGCTCGCCGGTCTGGTGGGTGATCGCCAGGCGTACCCCGGTGGCTGCCAGCCGCGACGCCGCCTCCACCATGGCCACGTTGATCGCGTGCGCGCCCTGAGAACCGCCAAAGATCAGGACCCGTGCCGCGTCGCGCGGCGGTGCTGTTTGATCATTCGCCCCCTTGTCCCTGGCTTGAAAGAACTCTGGCCGCACCGGGTTTCCAGCCACGAAGCCCGTGCGGGGAAAGAACCGCAACGCCTCTTCGAAGTTCACGGCGGCGGCGCGCACCAGCGGCGCGAGCAGCCGGTTGGTGATGCCGGGCAGCGCGTTCTGCTCCAGCAGCATCGTCGGGTAGCCGCGCAGCGCCGCCAGCGCCAGCACCGGCCCCGAGGCAAACCCGCCCACGCCCACCACCACGTCGGGCGCGCGGCTCGAGATCACGCGCCACGCATCGATGGCCGCGATCGGCAACAGCAGCAAGCCGCGCCACCGGTCCGCCCTTGACTTGCCCTTCAGGCCGGCGACGCGGATCAGGTCCAACGGGAACCCCTCCCGCGGCAGCACCCGCGACTCGAGGCCCTGCGCCGTCCCGACGAACACGACGCGGGTGGCCGGGTCGCGCCGCACCAACTCGCGCGCCAGCGCGATGCCCGGGTACAGGTGCCCGCCGGTGCCGCCGCCGGCGATGAGGATGCGCACAGCTCACGCCGCTCCCGTCTCGATGTTCGAGTGCTGCGAGATGTTCAGCAGCACCCCCACGCCCAGCAGGTTGATCAACATCGACGAGCCGCCGTTGCTGACGAGGGGCAACGGGATGCCCTTGGTCGGCATCAGCCCGAGCACGACGCTGATGTTCACGAACGCCTGCAGGACCAGCATCATCGTGATCCCCAGCGCGAGGAACGCGCCGAACCCGTCGGGGGCCCGCAGCGCGGCGCGCAGGCCGCGCCAGCCGATCAGGCAGAAGCACAGCAGCACCAGCGTCGCGCCGATCAACCCGGTCTCCTCGGAGATCACCGCGTAGATGAAGTCGGTGTGCGGCTCGGGGAGGTAGAAGAGCTTCTGCACGCCGTTCATCAGCCCCTTGCCGAACACGCCGCCGGTGCCGACGGCGATGAGCGACTGGATGACCTGGAAGCCGTCGCCCAGCGGATCGGCCCACGGATCCATGAAGGTCAGCAGCCGGCGCCGCCGGTAGTCGGCCTGCATCAGGATCACGTAGAGCGCCGGCAGCGCGAGCAACAGCGCGCCGAACACGTAGCGATAGCTGAAGCCGGCGGCGAAGGTCATGACGCCGATCACGGCCAGCAGCGACACCGCCGTGCCGAAATCCGGTTCGAGCAGGATCAGCGCCGCGAGCCCGCCGGCGATGACGCCGATCGGCAACAGCGCGTAGCCCAGCTCGTTGATGCGATGCCGGCGCCGTTCGAGCATCAGCGCCGTGAAGAAGATCGCCGACAGCTTGGCGAGCTCCGACGGCTGGATGCCGAAGCCGCCGATGCCGAACCAGCGGCGGGTGCCGTTGACCGGCCGCGAGAAGAGCACGGCGACGAGCAGCAGGCCGACCAGACCGAGCAGTCCCCAGATCAGCTTGTCGTTGCGATAGGTCCGGTAGTCGATGCGCATGACGATCGACAGGACGGCGATGCCGACCGCGGCCCACATGATCTGGCGGGTCACGAACAGGTACGGCTGCTGAAAGCGCTCGAGCGCGACCAGCGCCGAGGCGCTGTAGACCATGACCACGCTGGTGCAAATCAGCGCCAGCGTCGCCAGGAACAACCACTTGTCAGACTGCAGCTTCCTTGCCATACTCCCCTGCCCTGAGCCCGACCGACTTCGTTGGCGAAGTCGGTCGAGTCGAAGGGTCGTTAAAGTTTCACGGCGTCGACTCGATACATGGGTTGCACGTCGAAGCAGTCAGTAGTCGCCAGTCGATCAGGGAATTGAGACACCAGCCTCGCAGACCGGGGCAGCCTGCGCTCCCAGCGACCAGCTCTCAATTGCCGCCAACCGGCTGACGACTACTCACTGCTCCCGCCTTCGCGCTTCGCGCTTCGGCGGGGCAAGCCCGCTGAGCGCCAACGATCGGCGGGCGTGCACACCTCAGGCTTCAGTAATCAGTCGCTGCACCTCCTCCTTGAACCGCCGGCCGCGGTCGGCGTAATCGACGAACATGTCGAAGCTCGCGCACGCCGGCGCGAGCAGCACCACGCCGTCGGGCACGGCCAGGTCCCACGCGCGGCGCACGGCCGCGGCGAGCGTCTCGGCCTCGACGACCGGCACCACGCCCGCCAGCGCGCGGCGCACCAGCGGCCGCGCCTCGCCGATCGCGACCACCGCCCGCCCGTGTTCGCGCAGCGGACCGGCGAGATCGGCAAAGTCGCCGCCCTTGAACTTGCCGCCCACGATCGCGACCACCTTGTCGAAGCTCTCGATCGATCGCGCGGCCGCGTCGATGTTGGTGGCCTTCGAGTCGTTGACGAACCGCACGCCGCCGCGCGCGCCGGCCGGCTCCATCACGTGCTCGAGGCCGGTGAAGCCGTCGAGCGCGCGCGCCAGCGAATCGCCGGTGGCGCCGGCCAGGTGGCTGATCGCCGTCGCCGCCACGACGTTGCTGAGCATGTGGCGCCCGGCCAGCTGCACCGCCGCCAGCGGCAGCAGCGGCACGTCGCCCTCCGACGTCCGGTGCCACACGAACCCGCGCCCGGCGTAGACCTCGGCCGGCGCCGTGTTCTCGACCGCGTAGCGCACGACCTGCGCGGGCACGTGCTCGGCCAGCCGCGTCGCCTCGGCGCTGTCGGCGTTGATCACGGCCCAGTCGCGCGGCTGCTGGTTCGCGAAGATGCGCGCCTTGGCGGCCGCGTACGCCGCGAGGTCCGGGTGCCGATCGAGGTGATCCGCCGACACGTTCAACAACGCCGCGATCCACGGGCGGAACGTCTGCGTGGCCTCGAGCTGAAAGCTGCTGGCCTCGACCACGTGAACGGTGTCGTCGGTCGAGGCCTCGACCTGCGCGCTCAGCGGGTAGCCGATGTTCCCGCCGACCAGCACGCGGCGGCCCGACGCCTCCAGCATCCGGCCCACCAGCGTGGTCGTGGTCGACTTCCCCTTCGTGCCGGTGATGGCGACGATCGGACCGCGCAGCCAGCGCGAGGCCAGCTCGAGTTCGCCGATCACCGGCACGCCGGCGGCCCTCGCCCTCGCCACTTCCGGCAGGTCCGGCGGCACGCCCGGGCTCATCACGATCAGGCTCGCGCCGGCGAACGACGCCATCACGTGCCCGCCGAGCTCGAGTCGCACGCCGGCGGCCCGCAGGTCAGCCGCTTCGGGAATCTGCGGCTTGCGATCGGTCAGCGTGGTCACGGCGCCGCGGCGCGCCAGCAGGCGCGCGGCGGCGACACCGCTCCGGGCGGCGCCCACGACCAGCACCGTCTGCCCGCTCACCGAGAAGTCGCGTGCCGTCATCGCAGTTTCAACGTCGTCAGGCTGAGCAGGGCGAAAATGATCGCGACGATCAGAAACCGCGTGATCACTTTCGGCTCCTCCCAGCCGCTCAACTCGAAGTGGTGATGCAGCGGCGCCATCTTGAAGATGCGCTTGCCGCGGAGCTTGAACGAGGCGACCTGCAGGACGACCGACGCGGCCTCGATCACGAAGACCCCGCCGACGATCACCAGCAGCAGTTCCTGCTTGATCAGGATCGCGACCGTGGCCAGCGCGCCGCCGAGCGCGAGCGATCCGACATCGCCCATGAAGATCTCGGCGGGGTGCGCGTTGTACCAGAGGAAGCCGAGGCTCGCGCCGACCAGCGCGCCGCAAAAGATGGTGAGCTCGCCCGCCTGCGCGATGCGAACGAGCAGCAGGTAGTCGGCGAACACGCGATGGCCGACGATATACGAGAGCGCGGTAAAGGCGGCGGCGGCGACCGCAAACGTGCTGATCGCCAGCCCGTCGAGCCCGTCGGTCAGGTTCACGGCGTTACTCCACGCCACCAGGATGAAGACCGCAAACGGCACGTACAGCCAGCCGAGATCCGGAATCAGCTGCTTGAAGAACGGAAAGATCAGCCGGGTGTTGTAGAGGTTCTGGCTCGCCAGCCACATCAGGACCAGGCTGACTGCGAGGCCGACCACGATCTGCAAGCCGAGCTTGTGGCGTGCGGCGAGCCCGCCCGACGAGCGCCGCGTCACCTTCAGGTAGTCGTCGAGGAAGCCGATGCCGCCGAACGACGCGGTCGAGAGCACGGCGATCCAGACGTAGACGTTCGTGAGATCGGCCCACAACAGCGTCGGGACCAGCGCGGCCGTCAGGATCAGGATGCCGCCCATCGTCGGCGTGCCCGCCTTGGCGCGGTGCGACTCGGGGCCTTCCTGCCGGATCACCTGGCCGACCTGAAAGTCGCGCAGCCGGCGGATCAGCCACGGTCCCATGACGAGGCTGATGAGCAGCGCCGTCATGGTGGCGGCCGCGGTCCGGAACGTGATGTAGCGCGCCACGTTGAAGACCGGCACCTGCGGGTAGAGCGAGATCAGGAGGTGATACAGCATCAGCCGAACACCGCCGTGAGCCGTTCGACCACGAGATCGGTCCGCGTGCCTCTCGAGCCCTTCACGAGCACGACGTCGCCCGCCGTGACCTGCGACGCCAGCGCGTTGGCCGCCTCGTCGCTGGTGTCGAAGTGCGAGACGGCCGCCGCCGGCATGCCGGCGGCGATCGCGGCGCGGCCGAGCGCGCGGGCCGGGGCGCCGCCCACGGTGACCAGGCGCATGAGCCCGCTCGAGGCCGCCACCCCGCCGCACTCTTCGTGCAGCGCCAGCGACAGGTCGCCGAGCTCGAGCATCTCGCCGATCACCGCAATGCGCCGCGCCGCCCACGTCCGCGCGAGCACGTCCAGCGATCGCTTCAGCGCCGAGGGGCTCGAGTTGTACGAGTCGTCGATGATGGTGACGCCCTTGGGCAGGCGCATCACGGCGCCGCGGCGCGCCGACGGCTGCAGGCCGGCCGCGCGCGCCACGATCGTGTCGAGATCCACGCCCATCTCGAGGGCGACGGCGGTGGCGGCCAGCACGTTCGAGAGGTGGCCGCGGCCGAGCAGGGGCACGCGCAGCTCGCGCTCGCCCGGTTTCGTGATCAGCCGGGCGCGCGTGCCGCCGAGGCCCAGGTCCTCGACGTCGGCGGCGCGCACGTCGGCGCCGCCGGCGGTGCCGAAGGTGATGCGCCGGCCGGCGAACGCCGGCACGCGCGCCATCACGCGCGGATCGTCGGCGTTGGCCACGACCACGTCATCGCTGGAGGCGGACTCGAGGATCTCGGCCTTGGCGTCGGCGATCGCGTCCACCGATCCGAAGTGGCCGATGTGGGCCTCGCCGACGTTGGTCCACACGCGGACCTCCGGCGTGGCGACGTCCACGAGCGTCCGGATTTCCCCCGCATAGCTCATTCCCAGCTCCATCACCGCCACATCCGCTCCGTGCCTCAACTCCAACAGCGACAGCGGCAGGCCCAGGTGGTTGTTCAGGTTTCCCCGGTTCTTCACCACCCGGTACCGCGCGCCCAGAAACTCCGCGATCGCGTCCTTCGTCGTGGTCTTCCCGGCGCTGCCGGTGATGGCCACGACTTTCGCGCCCGACTTCCGCCGCACGAACCGGGCGAGGTCCTGCAGCGCCCGGGTCGTGTCGGCGACTTCCACGACGAACGACGGCGGGTCCCCGGGCACGGCGATCGGCCGGCTCACCACGATGCCTGCCGCCGGCCGCTTGAACGCGGCGCCCACGAAGTCGTGGCCGTCGCGCGCGGCGACGATCGCGAAGAACAGGTCGCCCGCGGCCAGCGTCCTCGTGTCGATCGAAAACCCGGTCACGTAGTGGTCGGCGTCGCCGGCGACCAGCCGCCCGTTCATGGCCGCGGCGATGGTGCCGGCCGCGAGCGGGATCGCCTCGCCCACTAGCCCGCCTTCGTCCGATCGGCCCGGCGCTTGGCCAGCGCCGCCCGTGCCACGTCGCCGTCGTCAAACGGCAACACCCGGTCGCCGATCTGCTGGTACTTCTCGTGCCCCTTGCCCGCGATCAGCACGACATCGCCGGCCGCCGCCATGGCCACGGCCTTGCCGATCGCCTCGGCGCGGTCCGCCACCGACACCACCGACGGCGTCCGGTTGGCGGACTGGCTGCCGGCGGGGATGCCGCGCTCGATCTCTTCGATGATTCGCGCCGGATCCTCCGTGCGCGGGTTGTCGGACGTAATCACGACGATGTCGCTCAGCCGCGCGGCCACCATACCCATCAGCGGCCGCTTGGTCCGATCGCGATCGCCGCCGCAGCCGAACACCGTCACGAGCCGCCGGGCCGCCAGGGGGCGCGCGGTCTCGAGGAGGTTGCGCAGCGCGTCATCGGTGTGCGCGTAATCGACCACCACGGTCACTTCGTCGTCCGCCGTCGACACCACTTCGAACCGGCCGGGGACGCCGGCCAGGCCTTCGATGCCGCGGGCGATGGCGTCCAGCGGCACGTCGAGTGACATGGCCGTGGCGGCAGCGGCGAGGATGTTGTAGACGTTGGGTTTGCCGACCAGCTTCGACCGCACCTGGACGGCGCCGCGCGGGGTCGCGATCGCGAAGCGCAGGCCGCCGAGCGTGATGTCGATCGGGCCCGGCCGCACGTCGGCGGCGGCGGTGATGGCGTAGGTCACCGGGCGCCTGCTGATGGCGATGAGCTCGGCGCCACGGGGATCGTCCATGTTGATCACGGCCGGCGCGTCGGCCGGCAGCATCTCGAACAGCCGGCGCTTGGCCGCGAAGTACGCCTCCATGTCCTCGTGGAAGTCGAGGTGGTCGCGCGTCAGGTTGGAGAACACGGCCGCGGCGAACCGCATCCCGTCGACGCGCTTCAGCGACAGGGCGTGTGACGACACTTCCATCACCGCGGAGCGGCACCCCTGCTGCAGCATGTCGCTCAGGAGGCGCTGCACGTCGGGCGCCTCCGGCGTAGTGCGCGACGCCTCACGGTCTTCGCCGCCGATGCGATACGCCACCGTGCCGAGCATGCCGGCCTTGAGCCCGGCGGCATCGAGAATCGCGGCGAGCAGGTACGCGGTCGTGGTCTTGCCGTTGGTGCCGGTAACGCCGATGACGGGCATGCGCCCGCTGGGATGGTCGAAGAAGCGATCGGCGAGCCGCGCCAGCGCCAGCCGCGCGTCGCGGACGACGATCCAGGGGACCTGGACGCCCGCCGGCCGCGGCGACTCCGACACGACGGCCTGCGCGCCGCGCGCGATCGCCTGTTCGGCGAAGGCGACGCCGTCGGCCTTGAGGCCCTTGAGCGCGACGAACACCGCGCCGGCGGTGACGCGGCGCGAGTCGTAGGCGATGGCCGAGACCACGCGATCACCGATCGGCCCCGCCGGCGGGGCCTCCACCGCAAGGTCGCGCAGGGCCGCGAGCACGTCCCCGAGGATCACCGCTGGTCTCCCAGGGCTCCGGGCGGACGCGGTGGCGGTCGCCGGTTGAGCACCAGCGTGCACGTGGCGCCGGGCTCGAGCGGCGCCCCGGGCGGCGGATCCTGATCGACAACGACGCCGACGCCCTGCATGCGGGCGCCGAGCCCGAGGCGCGCCAGCTCGCGCAGCGCGTCGCGCGCGCCCATGCCGCGCAGGTCGGGCAGCGCGCCCGCGTCGCTGGAGCTCGCGGCCATGGTGACGATGGCCGGGCCGATCGGCGACGCCGTCGCGGCCACCGGGTTGCCGTCGCGCCGCGCCACGAGCACCGGCGGCGCCGGGTTGATGGTCGGCGTCACGCCGAGCTGGCGCAGGCTCGCATCGGCAATCCGCTTGAAGATCGGCGCCGCGATCCAGCCGCCGGTGTCGCCGCCGACGCGCGGCGAGTCGACCATCACGATGATCGTCATCACCGGGTTACGCGACGGCACGAACCCGATGAACGAGACGTTCTGCTGCGAGGCCGAGTAGCGGCCGTTCACGAGCTTGTCGGCCGTGCCGGTCTTGCCGGCCACGGTGTAGCTCGCCAGCTTCGCCCGTCCACCGGTGCCGACCTGCACCACCGATTCCATGATCGTGGTCAGCGTCGCCGCGGTTTCCGGCAGGATGGCGCGGCGAACGACCTTCGGCGGGACGACCGTGCGCACGCTGCCCCTGATCAGCGCGCCGACGACATGCGGCTCGTACAGCGTGCCGCCGTTGGCGACGGCGCTGGCGGCGGCAGCCATCTGCAGCGGCGTGACGCCCACCTGGTAGCCCATCGACACCGACGCCAGCGCGCTGTCGTCGAGCTTCGAGGAATCCCAGACGATGCCGGCGCTCTCGCCGGGAAAGTCCGGAGACGAAGGACGGCCGAAACCGAAGCGGCGGATGTAGAGACCCATCCGCTCGCGGCCGACCCTCAGCCCCACTTTGATCGCGCCGACGTTGCTCGACTTCACGATCACGTCGGCGAACGACAGGATGCCGTAGGAGTGGCCCATGTCGGTGATCGGCTTGCGGCCCGGGAACTTGATCATCCCGGCGCTGACGTCGATCTGATCCTCGAGCTTGAACACGCCCTCTTCGATCGCCGCCGACGCGGTGACGAGCTTGAAGGTCGAGCCCGGCTCGTACAGGTCCTGGACGGCGCGGTTGCGGCGCGCGTCCTCGGGCGCGAGGTTGTACTGGTTCGGGTTGAACGTCGGCCAGTTGGCCATCGCCAGAATCCCGCCGGTGTGCGGATCCATCAGCACCGCCGTGCCGCCGTCGGCGTGCGCGGCGTCGACGCCGGCCCTGAGCTCGCGCTCGGCGATGTACTGCAGGTGCTGGTCGATGGTGAGCTCGATCGATCCGCCGGTGGTGGGCGGACGCTCGAGCCGGCTGAACGCATGCCCGCGCGCGTCGGCCTGGACCAGGAACGTGCCCTCGCGCCCGCGCACCGTCTTGTCGTACGCAGCCTCGATGCCGCTCAGGCCGACGTTGTCGACGCCGACGTAGCCGATCACGTTGGCGGCGAGCTCGCGATTCGGGTAGAAGCGCTTGCTCTCCTTGCGGAAGCCGATGCCGTCGAGGGCGAGGGCCGCCACGCGCTTGGCCTCGAACGGCGCGGCATGGCGCTTCACGTGCACGAACGCGCGCGGGCGGCTCAGCTGCTCCTGGAGCTGCTCGCGCTTCTTGGTCGAGCAGTCGTCGAGCGCGTCGCAGAGCGCGGCGGCGGCCGCGGCGGGATCGTGGATCTCGGTGGGGACCGCGTAGATGGTGTCGGCGTCGACGCTGTAGGCGAGCAGCCGGCCGTGGCGATCGAAGATCTCGCCGCGCTTGGCCGGCGCCGTCTGCGTCTCGTTGTGCTGGCGGTCGGCCCGGGCCACCAGCTCGTCGTGCTGCATCACCTGTAACACGACCAGCCGGGTCTCGAGGGCAGCGGCCCACAACGCCAGCACGCCCGCCGCCACGCGGAGGCGGCGCTTGAGCGTGGGGCGCCAGTTGGGATCGGGCTGAACGGCCACGGGCAACTCGATCTACCGGGTGGCCACGATCGACCGGGCCGGCGGCGCCGGCGGGGTCACGCGTTCGAGCACGACGGCGGCATCGGGGCCGGGCGTCACCATGCCGAGCTGCTCGGTGGCCAGCTTCTCGATGCGCTGCGGCGCGCGCAGTGTCTCCATCTCGAGGCGGAGGTGCCGGTTGATGTCGCTTTCGGAGGCGCGATCGCGCTGCATCTGCTCGAGCCTGTAGCCGTGGCGCAGCAGCTCGAAGTGCTGCCATGCCGAAAACAACAGGACGAGCACCAGCAGCATGCCGATGCCGAGCGACTGCCAGAGGTCGCGCAGGCGCCGCTCATCCACCTCCCGCACAATCTGGTTGTTGCGGAAGTCCTTGCGAATCTCGTATTCGAAGGTGCCTTTGTTCTTCATTGCCCCTCCTGCCCTACCCGAACCGCGGCGCGCAGCTTGGCACTGCGCGCCCGCGGGTTGACGGCCGCTTCCGCATCACCGGCGATCACCGGGTGCTTGGTGAGCACCGTGACCACCCTGTCATCGCCGCGCGCCAGGTCACGCAGCGTGTGTTTCACCACCCGGTCCTCGAGCGAGTGAAACGAGATCACCGCCATCCGCCCGCCGGGCTGGAGCCGCGCGGCCGAGCTGCCGATAAACGACTCGAGCCCGTCCAGCTCGCGATTCACCCAGATGCGCAAGGCCTGGAACGTGCGCGTGGCCGGATCGATCCGCTGCCACCCGCGCGCCGCCACGCCCCGCCGCACGACCTCCGCCAGCCGCCCCGTCGTCACGATCGGGGCCTGCTGGCGCGCCATCACGATCGCGCGCGCTACCTGCCGCGAGCGCCGCTCCTCGCCGAAGCGGTAAATCACGTCGGCAAGCTCCGTTTCGTCGACCCCGGCCAGCATCGCCGCCGCCGTCTCGCCGCGCGTGCGATCCATCCGCATGTCGAGCGGCTCGTCGCGCTTGAAGCTGAACCCCCGCCCCTCGCCCTCGAGCTGCATCGACGACACGCCGAGGTCGGCGAGCAGCCCCGACACCGCGCCGATGCCCTGCGCGTCGAGCACGGCGTCCAGCTCGCGATAGTCGGCGTGCACGAGCGTGACGCGATCGCCAAACCCCGCCAGCGCCTCGCCCGCGATCGCCAGCGCGCCGGTGTCCCGATCGATTCCGACCAGCCGCGACGCGCCGCCTTCGAGCAGCATGCGCGCGTGGCCGCCCAGCCCCACGGTGCAGTCGACGAAGGTGCCGCCGCGCTCCGGTTGCAGCAGCGATCGCACTTCGTCGAGCAGGACCGGGACGTGGGTCGGCCCTGCCACCTAGATCCCGAAGTCGGAAAGAGCGCGCGCGTCGTCATCAGTGAACGGCTCGGTGAGCAGCCGCGCAACGAAGCGCTCGTGGTTCCAGACCTCGAGAAAATTCTGCTGGCCCAGCACGTCGACCTCGCCCGTCATCAGCGCGCTCTCACGCAGCCGTGGCTGGATGAGCACGCGTCCCTGCGGATCGAGCTCGGCGACCTGGCCGTAGAAATTCACGCGGTCCAGGTACTTCTGCCGCGCCGGATGAGTGGAGGGCATTTGCGCGATGCGGCGTTCGATGTCGACCCACACCGGCATCGGGTAAATGCGTACAGACTGGCCCGTCAGGCTCGTCACGTAGAGTTCCGATCCGTGGTCCTTCTGAATCACGGCGCGAAACCCGTTCGGGACCTTGAGCCGTCCCTTGTCATCAATTTTCGCCGGCGAGTTGCCCCGGAGCACGTCTG
>MELE01000159.1 GCA_001768615.1 Acidobacteria bacterium RIFCSPLOWO2_12_FULL_67_14b
TATGACGCCGGCGTATTGCTCGCAGTGCGCGATGCGGGACGACTTTTCGATCGTGGCGTGGACCGCATCGAGTTCACGCTCAACCATCGTGCGAAGCCGCTACGCGTTCTCTACAACCGCGAAGGTTATGCGCGTGTTCAACAACGCATCATCGGACCGCAGCTCAATAAACGGACCATCGAAGGCCGGCTGCTCATGGCGGATTTCAAAGAGGGCGGGTCCCGGCTGCGTGTGCACCCCTCAAGCGGCGATCCGGTTATCTGTTTGTTCAGCGACCCGCTGCGTGACGAGGTATATCGGAGCATTCTTCACTTCGTTCGTGTCACCGGTGAAGCCAAGGAAGATCCGGTCTTGAACAAGATTGTGAGCATCACAATCTCGGACATCGAGCGCATCGACGCCAAAGAGGATCAGGCAATCGATATTCTCCCGAGTGGCGCGCCCCTCCCCAGTGACTTCTGGCAGGCAATGAGCTTCGACGAGCTTGCGGCAGTGCAAGGCGTGCGTCCATTGACTAACATTGACGCAATTGTGGGCACTTGGCCGGGCGACGTGGATGACGGCTTCGAGGAATCCGTACACAAGCTACGGCAGGCGAACATCCGGGCAGCGTAGCCGTGAACGACGGAAGAATCATCGCGGATACGAACGTCGTTTCGTATCTCATGAAGGGGACGGATCTCGGCCAGCGTTACAAGCGACATCTCGCCGGAAAAATCGTCGGGATTGTTTTCGTCACCGTTGCTGAGATGCACTACGGCGCGGAGAAGAACAGTTGGGGCGAGAAGCGCCGTCTACAACTCGAAGAACATCTCAAGAACTTTGTCGTTCTTCCCTACAACAACGAAATCGCCAAAGTCTACGCGCGGGTCGTGGTGGAACGTGAACGCGCCGGCCGGTCGATAAGCTGGCCGGATGCGTGGATCGCAGCAACGGCTCTTTGGCACCGAATACCGCTCGTGAGTCACGACGGTGATTTCGTGGGAATTTCAGGACTGGAGCTCGTCAGGGAAAACTGATCGGAGGAGCCGCATTGATACGGGCGTGGCGCGGTCACATGCAGTGTCAGATCTACAAGGACCGAATTGGCGACCCGCCAATCGAAGCTAAGGATTTGATGTGCGGTCGGCTCAGGCAGAGGGTTGAACGATGAGCACACAAAGCAGAATCGAATGGACCGAGCAGACCTGGAACCCGACTGTGGGTTGCACCAAGATCTCGCCCGGCTGCAAGAACTGCTATGCGGAAACCATGGCGCGGCGCCTGAAGGCGATGGGCGTGCGGGGCTACGAAAACGGTTTTCGATTGACGCTGATGCCGCAGCGACTGTCGGAGCCGCTGGAACGTCGCAAACCGACAGTCTATTTCGTCAACTCCATGTCGGACCTGTTCCACGAGAAAGTGCCGTTCGAGTACATCCGCCGTGTATTTGACGTCATGGCTCGCGCACGCCAGCACACGTTTCAGGTGCTGACCAAGCGCGCCGAGCGCATGGCCGAGTTCGGCCGGAGCGTGGAGGTACCCGCGAATGTGTGGCTCGGTGTGTCCGTGGAAAACCGAAAACACGGGGTTCGCGCATCGACGTGTTGCGCACGGTCGCGGCCCGCGTACGTTTTCTGTCGGTGGAGCCGTTGCTCGAAGACCTCGGTCCGATTAACTTGGCTGAGATTCATTGGGTGATCGTCGGAGGCGAGTCGGGCGTCAAGGCTCGGCCGATGCGCCGGGAATGGGTGGATCGCGTCAAGCAGCAGTGTGATCAGGCAGGCACGGCGTTCTTTTTCAAGCAGTGGGGAACATGGAGTGCTGACGGTGAGAAACGCTCGAAGAAAGCCAACGGCCGGCGCTATCGTGGTCGCGTGTGGGACGCGATGCCACAAGGCCTCGCCGGTTCACTGATATAGGATCTGGCGCGCCGCGTCTATACGCACCTGGCAGACCGAAAGCGACGGATGCGCCTCGATGAAGGGGTGTATCCGCGAATTCACGATGAAGGTGCAGCATTCGCGGTCGACCTTGGCAACGACGAGATACTTCGATCGCCGGCCTTCTGGAAACGCGATGTCCCGGTAGATGACCGTGCCCGGTCAAAGCAGGCGGGTTACCGAATTGCGGCGTTCGTCACCGGAAAAGGCGTCGCCAAGCTTCGCCATCGCCGCCGACCCTACTCCTCCAGATAAGCGAGGACTTCCTTGGCGTTTGGCAGTGTCTTGGCGATGGCCTTGACGTCGATCAAATCGTTCTCGTCAACTGACTTCCACGCCGCATCGCGGCTCTTGACTGTCAGGCGCTCGAAGCTCAGGCGGCCATTGGTCTTGATAGACGCGTTGAGGGATTCGCGCCGTGACTTGCTCAGGAGCGCTGGGTTCGCCTGCCGCAACGGCCCAACCCGGTGTTTGCCATCAACGCGTAATGCCTGACCCACCAACTCGTAGAATTGCGGCGGAATAAGTGGTTCCTGCGGGCCGCCCGCGGCCTTCAGGAGATTGTAGATCGCGCTAGGCATCGGGCCGTGCCGCATGGCCACGTAGCTGTCTCCCGACAACAGGCTGCCGTAGCGTGAAAGGTGTTCCCGGTCGGCGAAATACAGCACCTTGGATACGGAATGAAACGTCGGATACCGAAGCCGGTTTGCGACGTACAACACCAACTCGAGCGCGCTCGCGGTCGAAACGGATTGGGGCGATGGCCATGGGGAGGGAAGCTGCAGGGGCAATTGTATAGGCCACTGGTGGAGCTCTCAAGGAACCTTCAATTGGCTTTCGGGCCGCGGGACTCAAGAGGACAACTTTCCTGCAAGTCGGGACCCTACTCCTGACCGGCGGCTCGGGAGGCCGCCCTCGCCAGCCTATTTCGCCGGCAGGGTCTGGACGAATTTCGCGCACCGGCCGATCCAGCTCTCAAGCGCGGCGTCGGACTCGAATCCTTCCGGCGCAACGAAGACATAGCCTTTCATCGGCTTGCCGGTGAAGTCCATCTCGCGCACATGTTTCTGCGCCAGCGCCTTCGCGTAGGCCTCCGGCCCGACGCGGGCCATGAGGGTATCGCCGAGGATGCCGACGAACATATGGCCGTTCAGCATGAACGCCAGACCGCCGAACATCTTCCTTTCGGCGACGCCCCTGCGGTCCTTCAGCAGTTCCCTGATCCGCTCGGCGAGTCCTTCATCAAACGCCATCGTGGCCCGCCGACGCCGAACTCAGGTTGTACCCGCCCTATTTTGCCGGGCGCGTCTCGATGCCGGCCAGCCGCGCGAGCTCGCGATGGATGCGTGCCACGCGCTCCACTTCCCCCTTGGCGGGGAAGCGTTCGTAGAAACCCTCGACGCGGAACGCCTTGGCCTGTTCGCCCCAGGGCGCCAGCCGCGCTTCCCAGCGCTTCAGGCGCCCTTCGGCGGGCTCGCCGTCCTCGCGCGCGAGGTCCGCGCAGACGCGCAGCATGGCCTTCAACGTCACGGGCCGCGTGACGGCGTAGGTGCCGTTGCCCCAGGACTCGCCCCAGACGTGCTCGGCCGCCTTGAGGAAGTCTCGCACCATGGCGTAGTAACGCGGCACTTCCCTGGCGCTCCCCCCCGCGAGCTGGATCTTGCGCCAGTCGCGGTTCACCCAGCGATGCAGTTCGTTGAAAAGCTCCGCCTGCAGGATCCACTTGTCCTGCGCGCTGCGGCCGCCGAGCCGGTTGATGCGGTAGCGCAGCGGGCTGTCGCCCTCGCTGTAGAGCGCGGCGGCCAGCTTCGAGGCGAACTTGCGGTGCGGCTCGGCGAAGGACACGCGCTCATACAGGTCGATCAGGTGGCTTTTGTTGATGCGCGTGGGCGTGGAGTTAATGGTGACGAACATCTCGGTGGCGAAGTCCTCGCTGCGCCCGTCGAAAATGACGCACGGCACGTTGATCGTGGCGGCTTCGTCCGGATGGCTGTGCAGGTAAAACTGCAGGGCGGCGAGGCGGTGCTGGCCGTCGATGATCAGGAACTTCTGCTGCGGCTCGGAGAGGTGGCCCACGCCCTCGGCGGCGGGGACCGACTGGAAGCGCAGCTTCTCGGACGTGAACAGCAGCACCGTTCCGGGAATCGGCGGTTGCGTGACGGCCATCTCGTAGAAGTTCTTGAGCTGGTGCACCTTGGTGCGGGAAAGCGTGCGCTGGAACGCCTTGTCGGTGCGCTCGATTTTCGCGATGAACTGCGCGATCTCGTCATGCGCGCCGACGCGGTTGGGGGCGATTTCCTCGCCCTCGCCGTAGAAGCGGCTGATGAAGCGGACCTTGCCGAGCAGCTCCGGCGCGCGGTAGCTGCCGAAATAGAAGATGCCGTCCTTTTGGCGAATCTGTGTGGCAAGCACGGTTTCCCTACTCCCTGTTGTTGGGCGCCGCTACGGGCGATTTTCGGAACTATAGCCTAACTCCAGGGCAAAACGGCCATTTCCGATGGATTACCAGGCTCAAAATGGGGTTTTCAGCGCTTTTTCAGGGTGACGCCCAGGCCGGCATCGTGCATGTTGAGGAATACCGTCTCCAGGGCGGGGTCGGTGGTCACCGCGGCCACGTAACGCGGGTCGGGGGGCGGCGAGGCCATGTTGTGGGCTACGATCAGGCCCCCGACGCGCACCAGAGGGCCAAGCCTGCGCAGGTAGTCGAGGTAGCCCTCCTTGTCGGCGTCGAGGAAAAGCAGGTCGATGGGGTCCTTGAGCTTCGCTGCCTCGACGTGAGCGTCGCCGAGCACCAAAGTGGCAAGCGGCAGCAGGCCGGCGCGGTCGAAGTTGCCGCGTGCCGTCTGGTTGCGGCCGCGGTCGGCCTCGAAGGTGGTGAGCCGACCGCCGGTCCTGCTGAGTGCGAGCAGCAGCCAGAGCCCCGAGTAGCCCGTCGAAGTGCCCAACTCCACCACGTGCTTGGCACCCGTGGATTCGGCCAACAGGCGCAGCAGCCGGCCGTCTTCCTGCGGGACGCTCAGGTACTGGTGGTTGCGGTGGACGTCCTCGATCACCGCAAGGATGCGGCGCTCATCCATGGAGCCGGGCAGCGGCGCACGCATGGCTGCGCCGCGCGGTCCCTGGGCTCGCGCCGTTGTGGCGGCCAGCACCATCGCGGCCCCTGCCGCCAGCGACTTATTCAGCGAATTGCGCATGGCGGCACGCCGACCGGGGCTGCGGGGTTTTTCCATCTGCTGCTCCTCATCCGATGTGGCGGGGCGGTCAATTGCATCTGGTAAAGTAAGCCCAACCTTCAGGAGGGTCAATGCTCAGAAGCACCAAGATCGTGGCCACGCTCGGCCCGTCTTCTACGGACCCGGGCACGCTCGAGCGCATGTTTGTCGCGGGGGTGGACGTCGTTCGGCTCAACTTCTCCCATGGCAGCGCGCAGGACCACATCCGGCGCGCAGGGCTGGTGCGCGATTTGTGCCGCAAGACCGGCCGCACCGTGGCCATCATGGCCGATCTGCAGGGACCGAAGATCCGCATCGGCCGGTTCAAGGACGGCAGGATCACCCTCGACAAGGGCGATGAATTCGTGCTCGACGCCGAATGCGAGCTGGGCGACCGGATGCATGTGGGACTGGATTACAAGGACCTGCCGCGGGACGTGAAGCAGGGCGACGTGCTGCTGCTGGACGACGGCCGCATGGTGCTCGACGTGGTGGATGTCCTGAAGCATCGCATCTATTGCACGGTCCGGCACGGCGGCGAGCTGTCCAACAACAAGGGCATCAATCGCAAAGGCGGCGGCCTCACCGCGCCGGCACTCACCCCCAAGGACATGGAGGACATACGCGTCGCAGTGGGCGTCAAATGTGATTATCTTGCCGTCTCATTCCCCAAGTCGAGTGCGGACATGTACATGGCGGGGCAGCTGATGCAGGCGGCCGGCGGCCACGCTCTGCTGATCGCCAAGATCGAGCGTGCCGAGGCGGTCGAGCCCCAGGCGCTCAGGGATATCATGTCCGCTTCCGACGGCATCATGGTCGCCCGCGGCGATCTCGCGGTGGAGGTCGGCGACGCATCCGTCCCGGCGCTGCAGAAGCGCATGATCCGCCTGGGAAGGGAGCTGAACAAGCTCACCATCACGGCGACGCAAATGATGGAATCGATGGTCGCCAGTCCCGTGCCCACGCGCGCCGAAGTATCCGACGTCGCCAACGCCGTGCTCGACGGCACCGACGCGGTCATGCTGTCGGCGGAAACGGCGAGCGGCAAGTACCCGGTGGAGACGGTCGAGGCGATGGATCGCATCTGCATCGAGGCCGAGCAGACGCAGCCGCTTGCGCTCGATCGCGAGTTCCTCGACCGCGTATTCACGCGCGTGGACCAGTCGATTGCGATGGCCGCGCTGTTTACGGCCTACCATCTGAAGGTGAAGGCGATCGCAGCGCTGACCGAGTCGGGCTCGACCGCCCTGTGGATGTCGCGCCTCAATTGCGGCGTGCCGATCTACGCCCTCACTTCGCAGACGGCGACCCGCTACCGGTGTGCGCTGCTGCGCGACACGTATCCGATCATGGTGAAGTACGTCGGAAGCGACCGCGAAGATCTGCTGATCGAGGCGGAAAAAGTCTTGGTGGAGAACGGTGTGGTGCAGAACGGCGACCTCATCGTGCTGACCATAGGCGAGCCGATCGGCAAGGCCGGCGGCACCAATACGATGAAGATCGTCAAGGTCGGCGAGCATCGCCGGGCGTAATGATCTGGACGAGGCTAACGTGAGAGAAACGAACGTTAAGCTGCGCAGCAGCGGCCGAGGCCAAGATCCCCACGGCGAGCATCGCCGGGCGTAGCGATCTGGACATAAATAGTCCCAA
>MELE01000160.1 GCA_001768615.1 Acidobacteria bacterium RIFCSPLOWO2_12_FULL_67_14b
AATTCGCCGGATGATCTGGCGCTTGCCGATCGGATGAAAGCCGGGCGCGACAAGATCATCAGCGAGTTGAAGAAGCTGATCATCGGCCAGGACGACATCGTCAACCAGGTGCTACTGACGCTGTTTGTCGGCGGCAACAGCCTGATCGTGGGCGTGCCGGGGCTGGCCAAGACGCTGCTGATCCACACGATGGCGCGCGTGCTCGAGCTGAAGTTCTCGCGCATCCAGTTCACGCCGGACCTGATGCCGTCGGACATCACCGGCACCGACATCATCCAGGAAGACGCGGCCACCGGCCGGCGCCAGATGGTGTTCTCGCCGGGGCCGATCTTCGCCAACATCGTGCTGGCCGACGAAATCAACCGCACGCCGCCGAAGACGCAGTCGGCGCTGCTCGAGGCGATGCAGGAGCACCGCGTCACGATCCAGGGCCGGACCTACAAGCTCGAAGAGCCGTTCTACGTGTTCGCCACGCAGAACCCGATCGAGCTCGAGGGCACCTATCCGCTGCCGGAAGCGCAACTCGACCGCTTCATGTTCCACATCGTGATCGAGCACCCGCCCGAAGAGGAAGAGTTCCTCGTGGTCAAGACGACCACGGCGATCCAGGAGCCGGTGTTCGAGCGGCCGGTCACGGGCCCGGACCTGGTGGCGTTCCAGCGGCTCGTGCGCCGTGTGCCGGTGGCCGATCCGGTGATGCGCTACGCGCTGTCGCTGGTTCGCGCGAGCCGTCCGAACTCGCCGACGTGCCCGGAGTCGGTGAAGAAGTGGGTCGCGTTCGGCGCCAGCGTGCGCGCGGCGCAGTACCTGGTGCTCGGTGGCAAGGCGCGTGCGCTCACGAGCGGCCGCTACCACGTCAGCTTCGAAGACATCCGCGCCATCGCGCACTCGGTGATGCGTCACCGTGTGCTCACCAACTTCCACGCCCAATCAGAAGGGGTGACCAGCGACGTGCTGATCGATCGCCTGCTGGAAGCGGTTCCGGCGCCCCGGTCCGGGATGTAGCAGAAGGCAGAAGGCAGAAGGCAGAATGGCTGTTACGTCACCGATTCCGGGCGCGCGGTTCGTCGATCCCGCCGTACTTGCGCGCGTCGGCAACCTCCAGCTGGTCGCCAAGTCGGTGGTCGACGGGTTGATCAACGGGACGCACCGCTCGCCGTTCTTCGGCGCGTCGGTCGACTTCGCCGAGCACCGCGGCTACGTCGCGGGCGACGACATCCGCCGCGTCGACTGGCGTGTCTACGCGCGCACGGACAAGTACTACATCAAGGAGTTCGAGGCCGACTCGAACGCCAATTTCTCTGTGCTGCTGGACGTGTCGACGTCGATGGGCTTCGGCGCGGCGGTCTCGAAGCTCGACTACGCCAAGACGCTGGCTGCATGCCTGACCTACATGGCGAATCAGCAGCGGGATCGCGTCGGCTTGATCACGTTCGATGCCGACATCGTCGATCACGTCCCGCCCTCGGCCAAGCACCTCGACGTCGTGCTGCACACGCTGGATCGGGCGGTGGCGGCGCGGCCCGGCAGGTTCGGCCCGCCGATGCGCAAGCTGGCCGAGCACTTCGGCCGCCGCGGCATCGTCGTCGTGATTTCCGACTGCTACGCCGAGCCTGACGAGATCTTCGACGGGCTCGGGCCGATCCGCTCCCGCGGCAACGACGTCGTGCTGTTCCACGTGCTCGACCCGCAGGAGATCGACTTCGGGTTTGCGGAGCCGTCGAGCTTCGAAGACATGGAGAGCGGCGACCAGATGCCGATCGTGCCCGGCAAGCTGGCCGCCGACTACCGGAAGCTGGTCGCGGCGCACGTCGAGACGCTGACGACGCGGGCGTCGCAACAGCGGATGGATTACATGCTGCTCAACACGTCGCTGCCGCTGGACTTCGCGCTGTTCCGGTTCCTGTCGTTGCGCGAGCGGCTGTCACACGTGCGGTAACGATCGATGTCCTTCCTGACGCCGCTGTTTCTCCTCGCGCTCGGTGCCCTCGCGGTACCGGTGTTGATCCACCTGACGCAACGCGAGCGGAAGTCGGTGGTTGAGTTCCCGTCGCTGATGTTCCTGAGAAAGATTCCCTACGAGTCGGTGCAGCGGCGCCGCATTCGCGACTGGCTGCTGCTGGCGCTGCGCCTGGCGGCGCTGGCGCTGATTGTCGGCGCCTTTGCGCGGCCGTTCCTGCGCGGCTCGGAACTGGCGGCCGCTCCGGGCGGCGCCCGCGACATCGTCGTCGTGCTGGATCGGTCGTACAGCATGGGCTACGGCGACACCTGGCAGCGCGCGCAGCAGGCGGCCGCGCAAGCGATCGCGAGCGCGACCGCCGCCGATCGCATCTCGCTGGTGCTGTTTGCGGACGGCGCCGAGGTCGCGCTGCGGTCGACGCCCGAGACCTCGCGCGCGGTGGCCGAGATCAACGCCGCGTCGCCGGGGCCCGGCTCGACGAAGTACGGTCCGGCGCTCAAGCTCGCCGGCAGCCTGCTGGCCGAATCGCTCTTGCCGCGCAAGGAAGTGATCCTCGTCTCGGACTTCCAGCGCGGCGGCTGGCAGCCCGACGACACGCTGCGCCTGCCGGGCGGCGCGACGCTGACGACCGTCCCCGTGGAAGGCGCCAGCGGCATCAATCTCGCGCTCACGCCGGTGGCGCTGCAGCGCATTCGGACGGCGGGGCAGCCCGAGCGCGTCGGCGTGACGGCCAGCGTGCTCAACCGCAGCGCCACGCCGGCCGCCAACGTGCCGATCCAGCTCGAGATGGACGGCCGCGTGGTGCAGACGCTGTCGGTGAGCGTGCTGCCGAACTCGTCGGCGTCGATGACGTTCGCGCCGTTGACGGTGACGGCCGCCAACACGCACGCCTCCGTGCGACTGGGGAGCGACAAACCTGAAGGTTTGTCGCCACGGGGCTCGGTCGATGCGCTGGCGCGCGACAACGTCTTTCATTTCGTGATCACACCCTCGGCGCCGGTACCGGTGACCGTGGTGGCCCAGACCGGCCGGGCCGAGGCGAACCTGTATCTGAGCCGCGCGCTCGCGATCGGCGACACGCCGCGGTTCGAGGCCACGCTGCAATCGGCCGACGCGCTGGCCGGCGACACGCTCGCGCGCGCCCGCTTGCTCGTATTGAACGATGTGCCGATCGGCGACGCCGCGGCCGCCAGGCTCGTCACCTTCGTGGAAGGCGGCGGCGGGCTGCTGCTCGCCCTGGGGCCGCGCGCCATCTGGCCCGCGTCACGCGACACGTGGCTGCCTGCCCGGCTGTTGAACCCCGTGGATCGCACGCGGGGCGCGGCGGCGAAGCTGAGTGGCCTCGACTACGGTCACGCCGTGTTCGAACCGTTCCGCGCGCCGCGCAGCGGAGATTTCTCGACCGCGCGCTTCTATTCGTATCGCGGGCTCGCGGCGGCGAAGGACGCCACGGTGCTGGCGCGGTTCGATACCGGTGAACCGGCGCTGGTCGAGCGGGTGGCGGGACGCGGCCGGGTCATGGTCTTCGCCTCGACGCTGGATCTGAGCTGGAACGACCTGGCGCTCAAGCCGGTGTTCCTCCCGTTCGTGCATCAACTGGGCCGCCATTTGTCCGGTTTCAGGGAACAGCCCGCGTGGCTCCACGTCGGCGAGGTGCTGGACGTCACGTCGGCCGAGATCGCGGCCGGTGCGACCGTGGCAGGCAGCGGCACGGCCCAGGGATCGCGGACGGTGCTCTCGCCGTCCGGCCAGCGGCGCGACCTGACGGCGCCACAGGCTGCGCCCGGCGCGCCGCCCCCGTCGCTCGCGCTCGAGCTGCTCGAGCAGGGCTTTTATGAAATTCGTGTGGTGGGACGGGACGCGGGGCCGGGGATCGTGGCCGCGTCAAATGTCAACCTCGCCGAATCCAACCTGGAACGCATGGATCCGCAGGAACTGGTCGCCGCCGTTTCCGGGGGCGGATCCTCCGGCCCGGCCGGCGCCCAGGACGTCTTACCCGATGAGGCGCAGGAACTGGCACAAAGGTTCTGGTGGTACCTGCTGTTCGCGGGTATTCTGCTGCTGATCGCCGAAACCGTACTGGCCCAGCGCCTGTCGCGCGCGGCCCGTTGAGGAGAGGATGTTCATGGGTGAGCTCAATCCCCGCGCGCAGCTGCTCGACGTGGTCCGGCAGGTACGCCGGCGATGGCGCCTCAAGCTCGCGCTGCGTGGCGTGGTCGGGTTCCTGCTGGCCGGCGTCGTCGCCATCCTCGCAATCGCCTACGCGCTCGAAGCGCTGAAGTTCACGCCCTCCGCGATTTTCTGGTTCCGCATCGCCACCGCCTTCATGCTGGTGGCCGCCGGCGCGTGGTTCTTCGCGCGGCCCCTGTCGCGCCGGGTCACCGACGAACAGGTGGCGCTCTACCTCGAAGAACATGAGCCCACGCTCGACTCCACGATCCTCAGCGCGATGGAGGCCTCCGAGAAACCAGGCGACTGGTCGCCGGATCTGATCCGACGCCTCGTCGAACATGCCATCGAACGCGTGCACGCGATCCACGAGGGCGAACGCATCGAACGCGAGCCGATGCGCCGCTACACGTGGATTGCCGGCGGCGTGGCGGTGGCCGCGCTCGCGCTCTTCACGTTCGGTCCCGCCTACCTGCGGCACACGCTGTCGGCCATCTTCGTGATCTCGCGCGACGTCGAGGCCGCGGCCCCGTACCGCATCGAGGTCAAACCGGGCCACGCGACCGTGCCGAAGGGCGCCGACCAGACGATCAATGCGACGCTAACCGGATTCGACGCCACCGAGGCCTCCATCCTGATCCGGAAGGGCCCGTCCGCCTCGTTCGAGCGCGTGCCCATGATCAAGGGCGACAACGGCACCTACGAGGGGATGTTGTTCGACCTGGCCGAACCGCTCGACTACGTGATCGAGGCGGCCGGCGTGCGCTCGTCGGTCTTCAAGCTCAACGTCGTCGAACTGCCGTACGTGAAGAAGCTGGACCTCGAGTACGACTATCCGGCCTACACGGGCCTCGAGAACCGCAAGATCGAGGATGGCGGCGACATCGCCGTGCTCAAGGGCACCGACGTGGCGATGACCATCACGCCGACGATGGCGACCAAGGGAGGGCGCGTGGTGCTCGGTGAGACCGAGGGCGTGCCGCTGACGGCCAATGCCGACGGCACGTTGTCGGCCAAATTCACGGCGCAGAAGGACGGATTCTATCGGATCGAGTTCGACGCGCCGAGCGGCGAGCGGGTCACGGGCTCGCCGCAATACACCGTCGACCTGCTGTCGGACCTGGCGCCCACGGTCAAGCTGTCGAAGCCCGGCCGCGACACCGACGCTACGCCGGTGCAGGAGTTCTTCGTCGAGGCGAAGGCCGACGACGACTTCGCGGTGAAGAACCTGCAGTTGGTGTACTCGGTGAACGGCGGCGCCGAGAAGACCATCCGGCTCTTCGACGGCACGCGGCCGGCGCCGGAAGTGACGGCGGGCCACACCTTCTACATGGAAGAGCTTGGCGTGCAGGCGGGCGATTCGGTGTCGTACTACGCCAGGGCCACCGACAACGACGCGGTGGCGGGCGCCAAGGCGGCGACGAGCGACATTTACTTCCTGCGCATCCGGCCGTTCGACAAGAACTTCAAGCCGGCGACGTCGATGGGCGGCGGCGGCGGGGGCGGCGGCGGCGGTGCGGGCCAGGAAGTGGGCGCGCTCTCGCAGCAGCAGCGCCAGATCATCTCCGGCACGTTCAACGTGCAGCGGGACCGCAAGACGCTCAAGGCCGACAAGTTCCGCGAGAGCATGGTGGTGCTGACGCTGGCGCAGAGCAAGCTCCGCGAGCAGGTGGCGGGCCTGGTGCAGCGCATGAACAGCCGCCTGGTGGTGTCGGATCCGTCGTTCAAGAAGATCGCCGAGCTGCTGCCGAAAGCCGCCGAGCAGATGACCGCGGCCGAAAAGAAGCTGCAGGCGCAGAGCCCCGACGGGGCGCTCCCACCCGAGAATCTCGCCCTGCAGTTCCTGCAGCAGGCCGAGGAAGAGTTCGAGCTGCAGGTGCAGACCGGCCGGCAGGCCGGCGGCGGCGGCGGGGGCGGCGGCGCCGGCTCGATCGCCAACGACCTGGCCGACCTGTTCAAGCTCGAGCTCGACAAGATGGCGAACCAGTACGAGACCAACTCGCAGGCCTCGTCACAGCAGCAGGATCAGCAAATCGACGCGCTGGCCGAGAAGCTGAAGGAGCTGGCACGCCGGCAGGAACAGGAAATCGAACGGCAGCGGCGTCTGGCGTCGGGCCAGTCGGCGGGCGGCGCCTCCGGCGACCTGCAGCGCGCGCTTGCCGAACAGGCGGAAGAAGCCGCGCGCCAGCTGGAGAAGCTGTCGCGCGATCAGAACCGCCAGGACCTGGCGGACACGGCCCGGCAGCTTCGCAGCGCGGCCGACGCCATGAAGCGCGCCGCCGCGAAGGGCGATCCGTCGGCGGCCGGCCAGGCCGCCGCGGCGGCGGATCGGTTGCGCGAGGCGCAGCGCCAGCTCGAGCGGAACCAGCAGGCGCGCGGCGAGCGCGACGTCAAGGATGCGCAGCGCCAGGCCGAGGAGATCGCGGAAGAGCAGAAGGACATCGCGGCGGCGGCACGGGCGCTGCCCGGCGGCGGCCCCGATCGGTTGCCGCAGCAGCAGCTGATCGGGCAGCGCAAGGACGCGCTCGAATCGAAGGTCGCCAGCCTCGAGAAGCAGCTCGATCGCATGGTCGGCGAGACGACCAAGGAATCGAAGGACACCGCGCGCAAGCTGTCGGAAGCCGCCAGCGGCATCCGTGACAACAAGGTGAAGGAAAAGATCCGCTACTCGAAGAGCCTGCTGGGCTCGGGCGCGCCCGAACAGTACGCGCGCAACTTCGAGGACGAGATCGGCGCGAACCTCGAGGCCCTGCGCAAGAAGCTGAACGAAGCCGCATCGTCGGTCGGACAAGTCGGCAAGGATCGCAGCAGCGAGGCACTCGACAAGGCGCGCGATCTCGCGCGCGGCGTCGATTCGCTGGGCCAGCGCATGGCCGAACGTGCGCGTCAGGCACAGGACGGAAAAGGCCAGCAAGGCCAGCAACAAGGTGCCAAGGGTGCCGAAGGTGCCAAAGGTGCCGAGCGTGCTCAGGGTGCCGAAGGTGCCAAGGGTGCTCAGGGTCAGAGCGGACAGCAAGGCCAGGGCGGCAAGGAAGGGCAGTCCGGCAAAGAGGGCCAGGGTGGCCAGCAGGGTCAACAAGGCGGGCGGGGCGGCGGCAGCAACGACGGCAACCGCACGGCCGGCGGCCGCGACGGCAGCGGCGACACCACGGGCGGCTGGCGCGACGGCGCGTGGGGCGGCTATGGCGATCGCCGACCGGGCAACTGGTTCAGTCCCGACGAGATCCGCCAGTTCCGCGGCGAGGCGCGGCGCTGGGCCAACGAGTCGCAGGAGCTTCGCAACCTGCTGCGCGAGCAGAACATCGACGCGAAGGAGCTGGACGAAATCCTGAAGCGCCTGCGCGAGCTCGATTCCGAGCGCGTCTACAAGGACGCCGCGGAGCTGGAGCGCCTGCAGACGTTCGTCAGCGAAGGGCTCAAGCGCTTCGAGTACAACCTCCGGCGCAAGACCGGCGATGAAGCCGACCGCGCGCTGGTCAACGGATCGGACGAAGTGCCCGCCGAGTTCCGCGCGCTCGTCGAGGAGTATTACCGGTCGCTCTCCAAGGCCAAGCCGCGTCAATGACCCGCGTTGCGACCGCGCTCGTCCTCGCGATCCTGTTGGCCGCCTCCCTCGCGGAGGCGCAGCGGGGATGGCGCGGCGGGCGCGGCGGCTGGGGCGGAGAAATGGGCGCGCCGCCGAGGTTCCCGACCGACACCGACTTCGACGGCACCTTCCACTTCTGCCGCCTGATGTACCAGAGCGTCCGCAGCCAGCAGCGTGGCCTCGGCTGGGGCACCGACTATCCGTACGCCGACATCAACTTCTCCATCCGGCTGTCGGAGTTGACGAAGACCAAGGTCGGCTTCCACGGAACCGAGCCGAACCATCTCGTCGTCCGGCCGACCGATCCGGCGCTGTTCCAGTGCCCGTTCGTGATCGCCTCCGATCCCGGCAGCGCCGGGTTCTCGGAAGCCGATGTCAACGGGCTGCGCGACTACCTGCTCAAGGGCGGCTTCTTCTGGGTCGACGACTTCTGGGGTCCGTGGGCGTGGGACGCGTTCGCCAACGAGATCGGCAAGGTCCTGCCGCAGGGCGAGTATCCGATCCGCGAGCTCGGCCCCGACCATCCGATCTTCCGCACGCTCTTTCCGGTGACGCAGATCCCGCAGGTGCCCTCGATCCAGTTCTGGGGCCAGAGCGGCGGCGAGACCTCCGAGATGGGCGAGGAGAGCGCCCACGCGCACATGGCGGCCATCAGCGACAAGCACGGGCGCGTGATGGTGCTGCTCACGCACAACACCGACATCTCCGACTCGTGGGAACGCGAAGGCGAGGACCCGCAGTTCTTCCTCAACTTCTCGCCCAACGGCTATGCCGTCGGGCTCAACTCGGTCGTCTACGCGATGAGCCATTGATGGAGCGCCGACCCCGGTAGCCATGCCGCGCCTCGCCCGTGCCTTTCTGATCGCGCTCGTGCTTGCGGCCACCGCCGCCTCGGCCCAGGAACAATGGGGCGGGTTCCGCGGCTACGGCTACGGCCGCGGCCGTTTTCCGCCGCGTCTGCCCAACGCCAGGAGCTTCGACGGCGGGTTCAACTTCTGCCGGTTGATGTACACGAGCGTGCGCCGCGAGCAAGGCGGGTCGGGCTGGACCACGGACTATCCCGACGCCGACATCAACTTCTCGATCCGGCTGTCCGAGCTCACCAAGACGACGATCAGCAGGCAGCCCGGGGGCGATCCCAACCACCTGACGATCCGGCTGAACGATCCGGCGATGTTCCAGTGCCCGTTCCTGAGCGCGACCGACATCGGCACGGCGCAGTTCGACGAGGCCGAGGTCGTTGCGCTGCGCGCCTACCTGGAGAAGGGCGGCTTCCTCTGGGTCGACGACTTCTGGGGGCCGTATGCCTGGGAGGCGTGGGTCGAGCAGATCGGCAAGGTGCTGCCGCCGGGCCAGTACCCGATTCAGGATCTCGATCGGGACCATCCGATCTACCGGACGCTGTTCGAGGTCGCGGAGCTGCCGCAGATCCCGTCGATCAGTTTCTGGCGACAGACCGGCGGGCAGACCTCAGAGCGCGGCGAGATCAGCGCCGAGCCGCACTTCCGCGGCATCAGCGATGCACACGGCCGGCTGATGGTGGTGATGACGCACAACACCGACATTTCGGACGCGTGGGAGCGCGAAGGGGAGGACCCGCAGTTCTTCTTCAGCTTCTCGCCGAATGGCTATGCGGTGGGGCTGGATGTCGTGCTGTATGGGATGACGCACTAGCGAATCCGAACGCGTCCGGCGACATCACTACTCCTGCGGTTTGAGCGCACCGCGAAGCTTGTCGGCAAGCGATCCGAACCCCTCAGCCGGCGCCTGACTGCGTTCCTGGTACTCGCGCAATTCCTCGACCTCTTGCGCGTCCCCGGATGACGGCGGCGCTGCGCCGACCGCCCGCGCCGAACCCTCCTGAACGGGTGCGACACCGATCCGCCTCTTCTCAGGATCGATGCTCAGGATCTCGAATGCCCCCGTCATGTTCAAGGCGACCGACCGCGACCACCCCTGCGACCGTCCCGCCGACGCGAACGTGGAGGCGTGCGCCAACCCTTCGACGCCCGGTTCCAACTCGACGAACGCCCCGAACTCCGTGACGCGCGTGACGCGGCCGGTATGCACCTGGCCCACCTCGTAGGTCGACTGGACCGTCGCCCACGGATCGGCGGCGAGCTGCTTCAATCCGAGGGCGATCCTCCCGGTGTCGGCGTCGACGCGCAAGACCTGGACGGTGATCTCCTCGCCGGGCGTGACGACCTGCGACGGGTCCAACCCGCGGGACCACCCCATCTCGGACACGTGCAGCAGGCCCTGCACGCCGGCCCCCAGGTCGACGAAAGCGCCGAACTCGCGCACCGAGGCGATGCGCCCGGTCAGCACTGCGCCGGCGACGACCGTTCTTCGGATCTCGACGGCACTCGCCCGCTGCTCCTCCTCGAGCAGCGCGCGCCGCGACACGACGAGGTTCCTGCCGACGTCCTTGTACTCGATGATGCGGAAGGCGTAGACGCGCCCTTCGTGTTCCGCCGAATCGCGGCTCCGGGCGAGGTCGATCTGGGACATCGGGCAGAAGGCGCGCTGGCGGGCGATGCGCACCTCATATCCACCCTTCACCGCCCGTTCGACCTTACCCTCCACCGGAAGGCCGGCCTGAAACGCGTCTGCGAGCTGCCGCTCGGTCGCCGCCCCGCGCGCCAGCTTCCGCGAGAGTGTCAGCCCCCCGTCGGTCGAGACCACCACCGCCTGGATGCGGTCGCCGATGGCGACTTCGACCACGCCGTCGGGGTCCTTCAGCTCCTCGATCTCGATCAGGGCCTCGCCCTTGCCGCCGACGTTGACCAGCGCCACTTCCGGGCCGATCGCGACAATCGTGCCCTCGATGGTCTGACCTCTCTTGAAGCGCTTCGCTTGAAACGACGCCTCGAACATCGCAGCAAAATCTTCCTCGGGCTCACTCACGGACGCGCTCCTCTCGGATTCACACCGTCGCCTGTCGCTATCGCGAGGACAGCGTGCTTCATTGGGCCTCCTTTGCGTCTGCGACTTCGGGGTGTCGGGCCTGTGTTGGTTTGTATCTTGAAAGAATTCTCTGTGTCTGTGTCTCTGTGGCGCATCTGTTCTCCGTGGTCTCAGTGGACGGTGCCAGCATCGCCCACGGTCCTCTTCGACAACGCCTTCATCTCCAGCAGCTCGACCATCGACCGGCAGCGCGCGAGCGGGCCCTTGCGTTCGAGCAGGGCCAGCTTCTCGAGGGGATCGAACTCCAGGTACTGCGCGAGCGCATTCACCAGATCCTCGTCCGGCATCGTCTTCGGCAGGCGATGCTCGGCGGGGGCGCCGTCGAAGAGCGGCGCCACCATCGACTCCAGGCGCCGCCGCTCGTTCGCCAGGGCCTCACGCTCGTGGCCGGGGACCGCTTCGTCCACCATGGTTACGAGCCCGCGGCGATAGAGCCGGTCCGTCGCCGGATCCTCCTCGCCGTGGACGATGAACTTCTCGAGCCCCCGCAGGATCAGGTTGTACCGCCCATCGTCGGCGCGCTCGACATGGGTAATGAGGCCGGCGCATCCCGTGCCGTAGATCGGCGGCCGTCCTTCGTAGTCGTTCTCGAAGCCCGGCTTGAGCAACACCATGCCGATGATCCGATCGTCGGACAGGGCATCGGCCACCATCTGGCGATACCGGGACTCGAAAATGTGCAGTGGCAGAAAGACGTTCGGAAAGAGAACGACGCTCGGCAGCGGAAAGATGGGAATCGACGATGGGAACATTGCGCATTTATGGAGCCCGGAGCCCGGAGCCCGGCAAGTATCAGTGAATGGTTTTGGTCTTCTTGTCCATGTAATCCATCAGGACGTACTCCCCGAGCGTGTACGGGGTCGTGAAGTACGCCTTGCCGCGGCACATCGCCGCCACGCGGCGGACGAAGGCCACCAGGTCGTAGTCGCGGGCGAGCATGAAGGTGTTGATCATGATCCCCGCCTTGGCGCAGGCCGACACTTCGGCCAGCGTCTCGCCGATCACGAACGGGTCGAGGCCGAATGGATTCTTGTAGATGCGGCCGTCGGGCTGGGTCAGCGCCGACGGCTTGCCGTCGGTGATCATCACGATCTGCCGCATGTCCTTGCGCTGCCGCTCGAGGATGCGGCGGGCCACGCGCAGGCCTTCGCGCGTATTCGTATAGTACGGGCCGACGCGGACGCGGCCCAGCTCGCGGAGCGGGATCTCTTCGGCGCTGTCGTGGAACAGCACCGCGTGCAGGGTGTCGCCAGGGTACTGCGTGCGGATCAGGTGCGAGAGCGCCATGGCCACGCGCTTGGCCGGCGTGAAGCGGTCTTCGCCGTAGAGGATCATGCTGTGACTGCAGTCGAGCATCAGCACCGTTGCGCACGAGCTCTGGTACTCGCCCTGCGCGACCATCAGGTCGGGATAGTCGATGTCGATCCCACCATCCGGGCGGGTCTGAAGACCCGCCCCTACCACATCATGTGGGTCCGATCCTTTCGGTTCGGCCGCGGTCCGCTGCACGGCGTTGAGGATGGTGGCCGTGGCGTCGATGTTCAACGTGTCGCCGAACTCGTACGGTTTCGGCGCGCCGCTGGCCTCGATGCCGGTGGAGAGGTCCCGAGTGTCGTGGCGGCCCGCGCTGCTGTGCCCGGACGACCCGAGCAGGTCGCGCAGCGCGCGATAGCCGAGAAAGTCCAGCGCCTTGTCGGTGACCTCGAACTTCACTTGCCCCGGTTCGCCGTCGCCGCCGCCACCCTGCGCGCGCCGCGCCTTTTCGCCTTCGAGGTCCGGCGGCGTGGTGATATAGCCGGACTCTTTCATGCGCTCGATGATCTGCTGGATCAACTGCTCGAGCTGATCGCGCATCTGTTGTTCGCTACCCTCGGCCTGATCGCCGAACAACTTCTCGAGCAGATCTTCCGGCAGCACGCCGCCGTTGAACAACGCCTCGAGAATGGCGTCGTGCAGCGCCTGCATGGTGCGGTCGCTGTCGTCGCCGGTGTCGCGCGGGTTCCCGAAGCCGCTCGACAGCAGCAGGTCCGACAGCTTCGACATGAGGTCGTCCATGTCGAGCTCGTCGAGCAGGTTGGGCACGTATTTCGTGTATTTGTATTTCATTGGTGTCAGCTACGGCTAAAGCCGTCGCTCTCCGAACGTTCGGAGGGCGATGGCTTCAGCCATCGCCTGAGACTAGTTGTAATACTTCTTCTTCCGCCCACCGCCGCCTTCGTTCTCGTCCTCGTCGTCCGGTGTCAGGACGGGGGTGCGCGACGGTGGCGGCTGGGGCCGACGCACCGGCTCGGCGCCGTGGTAGCCGCGGTCGTCGCTCCGGCTGATCTTCTTCTGCGAATACAGCCCTTCCAGCACGAAGTCGACGCCGGCCGCCAGCAGCGGGACCGGCGCGTCGGGCGCAATGCCCGCGCGCGACGCCAGTTCGACCAGGCCCTGCACGCGCCGCGCCTGTTCGACCAGCGACTGGGCGGACGTCGTGTCCGACAGGCTGAGCGATCCGCCGAGGTCGAACCACTCGATCGCCGTCTTGAGGTCGGCGTCGGCGAAGTAGCCGTCGAACACCGTCGAAACCGCCGCGCGGACCAGATCGCGGGCCACCTGGTCGGCCCCCTTCAGCTCGCCTTCGTACTCGAGCTCGAACTTGCCCGTCATCGACGGCAGGGCGGCGTAGACGTCCGTGATCCGCGTCCCGACCACCGTTTCGCCGGCGGCGAGGGCGCGCCGCTCGGCGTTCGACACCGCGGTCTCGAGCACGCTGATCGGCATGCGCTGGCTCACGCCCGATCGCTTGTCGACCTTGCGTTCGACGCGGGCCTGGAACGCGACCTCTTCGACCACTTCGCGGACGAACCGCGGCACCTCGATCGCCCCGCCGCGGTTGACCCAGGCTTCCTGCGACGTGATCGCGATGGCATCCGACCGGCTGCTCATGTAGTGCGTGCGGATCTCCGCGCCGATGCGGTCCTTGAGCGGCGTGATGATCTTGCCGCGCGCCGTGTAGTCTTCCGGGTTCGCCGTGAAGACGATCATCACGTCGAGCGGCAGGCGGACGGGGTAGCCCTTGATCTGGACGTCGCCCTCCTGGAGGATGTTGAAGAGGCCGACCTGGATCTTGCCGGCCAGGTCGGGCAGCTCGTTGATGGCGAAGATGCCGCGATTGGACCGCGGCAGCAGCCCGAAGTGCATCGACAGCTCGTTGCCGAGCTGCAGGCCGCCCTTCGCCGCCTTGATCGGATCGATGTCGCCGATCATGTCGGCAATCGTCACGTCCGGTGTCGCCAGCTTCTCGACGTAGCGCGCCTCGCGCGGACGCCACCGGATCGGCATCTGATCGCCTTCGGCCCTCACGCGCGCCTGGCCGAACGCCGACAGCGGGGCGATCGGGTCGTCGTTGATCTCGCTGTCGGGCACCACCGGGATCCATTCGTCGAGCAGCGTCGTCAAGGCGCGGAGCAGGCGCGTCTTGGCCTGGCCGCGCAGCCCCAGCAGGATGAAGTGGTGGCGCGCGAGCACCGCGTTGACCAGTTGCGGCACGACCGTGTCGTCGTAGCCGATGATGCCGGGGAAGAGCGGGGCTTTCCGCCGCAGGCGCTCCGACAGGTTCTCGCGGACCTCATCGCGCACCGGCCGGCGGCGCACCTCGCCTCGCGCGATGGCCGCTTTCAGTTGTCCGAGGGTGTCAATGCGGGGCGAAGACGACATATCCCTCTATTATGACTCGCCGGGCGTCCGCCGGAGCGGCGGCAACTCGTAGGACACGCCCTTTCGCAGCACCGCGTTCTCGGTTTGCGCGGCGATGGGGTACACCGTGCGCAATCCGTTCGGCGTCTGACGATCGAACGGTTCGCCCAGCGTGAACCACCCATCCGGCGTGATCACGAACGTGCCCTTGTTCCAGCCCGGCTTGCGCCGCGAGGCGACGATCACGAAATCGGCATCCGCCAGTCCGGCCCAGTTGCCTTTGTATCGCCGGTCCGGCTCGTCGACGCCCTCCGCCTCGAGCCGCGCCCGGCGCGCCGATCCCTCGCGCGCCGAGCGGCGCGTGCTTCGAATCAGCCAGTCGGCGCCGGAAAGCAGGGGATCGCCGTGCGGTTGCTCGATCCACCACGACACCACGCGCAACCAGCCGCTGACGACGAGGTAGAGCGAGAACAATCCCAGCGGCGTGAAGAACGCAAACGTCACCGGCGCGGTCATCCAGATGGCGGCGGGCACGGCACTCACCGCCGCGGTTTCCGGCAACGCGCCCGAAACCTGAAGTTGGGCGACCTCCAGAATGGACGCGGCGGGAGAGCCCCTGAGCCGTTCGAGGTACGCGAAGAAGCCGGTGATGCCGAGGGCCGAGCCGGCGAGCGCCGTGAGCACTCCCGAAACCGGTGCCAGGGTGTGGATCGGCAGGAAGTCGAACCGCGGCCAGTACCGCTTCGGCAGCATCGCCACCCCGATGGCGCCGAGGGTATCGAACATGCGCACGAACCGCAGTATACGGTGGCGACAAACCTTTAGGTGTGTCGAGGTCGCGTGGCGACAAACCTTTAGGTTTGTCGAGGCCCGTGCGAACATGGCACGGTGCTTCCCCCGGTGTTCCGGTCGCCGCGCCCGCTCGTCTTCGCGCATCGCGGCGGCGCGCGGCTCGCTCCCGAAAACACGATCCCGGCCTTCGACAAAGGTATGTCGTTCGGCGCCGACGGCCTCGAGATTGACGTCCAGTTGTCCGCCGACGGCCTGGCCGTGGTGATCCACGACAAGACGCTCGAGCGGACCACGGATCGCACCGGACCGGTGCACGCGCTGACCGCGGCCGAACTGTCGCGCGTCGATGCCGGCTATCGGTTCGAGCGCGACGGTGTGTTTCCATTCCGGGGCCAGGGCATCGGCATTACCACGCTCGACGTCGTGCTCGCGCGCTATCCGGCCGCCCGCGTGATCATCGAGATGAAGGGCGCCGAGCCCGAACTGGCCCGCGTGGTGGCGCGTGAAGTGCGCCGGGCCAGCGCGGTCGATCGCGTGTGCGTCGGCTCGTTCTACCCATCGTCGATCCTCGCCCTGCGAGCGGAGGCGCCCGACATCGTGACGAGCGCGTCGCAACCCGAGGCGCGCTGGACGTTGCATCGCTCGTGGGTACGCTGGCCGTGGATCGGCCCCCGCCCCTATGTGGCGTTCCAGGTTCCCGAATATGCGGGGCGCATGCGCGTCGTCTCGCCGGCGTTCGTGCGCCAGGTGCATCGCGAAGGGCAAGTGCTCCAGGTGTGGGTCGTCAACGACCCGGCCGACGTGATCCGCCTGCTCGACTGGGGCGTCGACGGGGTGATTTCCGATCGCCCCGACATCGCCGTGCCGGTCAACGCCGCGTGGTATAAGAAACGCCAATGACCCCGCCGACACTGAACGACGTCTACGTGGCGCGCGAGCGCATTTTGCCGCACGTGCCGCGGACGGCGCTGTTGCGTCATCCGCTGCTGGATGCGGCGAGCGGGCTGTCGATCTGGGTGAAGCACGAGAACCACAACCCGACGTGCGCGTTCAAGGTCCGCGGCGGGCTGAACCTGGTGGGCTCGCTCACCGGGGCCGAGCGCGCGCGGGGCATCATGACGGCCAGCACGGGCAACCACGGCCAGTCGATCGGGATGGCCGCGCGCCTGCACGGCGTCGCCTGCACGGTGTTCGTGCCGGCGGGCAACAACCCGGAGAAGAACGCCGCCATGCGCGCCTACGGCGCCACCGTCGAGGAGGGCGGCCGCGACTTCGACGAGGCGCGCGAGCGCTGCGAGCGGCGCGCCGACGACACCGGCGCGCGCTACGTGCACTCCGCCAACGAGCCGATGTTGATCGCCGGGGTCGGCACCTACGCGCTCGAGGTGTTCGAGCAGATTCCGGATCCTGACGTGATCTACGTCCCGGTCGGCGGCGGCTCCGGCGCCTGCGGATTGATCACCGTGCGCAACGCCCTCGGCTCCAAGGCCCGCATCGTCGGCGTCGGCGCGGTCAAGGCGGATGCGGTCTTCCGCTCCTGGAAAGGCCCCGAGCGCGTCGTCGGCGAGTCGGCGGACACGTTGGCCGAAGGCATTGCGACCCGGGTCACGTTCGACCTGACGTTCGGGTTGCTCAAGCAGCACCTGGACGACTTCATCCTGCTGACCGAAGACGAGCTGGCCGAGGGCGTGCGCGTGGCGCTTCGCACGACGCACAACCTGGCCGAGGGCGCCGGTGCGGCGGCGATTGCGGCGGCGATCAAGCAGAAGGACGACCTGGCCGGGAAGCGCGTCGTCTGCATCATGAGCGGCGGCAACCTGGACGCCGCGAAACTCACCCGGATCCTGCGTTGACCTCCTGATCAACCTGCAGATCTCGACGGGAATCACCGCCATCCAGTTTTCGTCGACTTTCTACTGGGTCACGTACGGCGCCATCTGGCTGGTGCCCGTTCTCGGCTTGTGGCTCGCGATTCGGGGCCGCCACCGGGCGCTTCTCGATGCCGCCCTGGCGATGGCGCTGGCCACGTTCATGTCCAACAAGCCGTACCTGCACGGCCAGCCCAACGCGTGGGATCCCATCGTGTTCGGCGTGTTCCTGATGGGCGGCGCGATCGGCGTGCGACGCTGGCTTGCGGCCGGCGCCGGCGGCAGTCGCGATGGGTTCACCGCGACGCGCGTGCTGGCCTCCGACAAGGCCACAGTCGGCCTCGTCGGGATGGCGTCGGTCGCGCATCCGGGCGCAGCACCGGCGTCGCCCGCCAGCGCCCCTCCAGACACGATCGGCGGTGGCGGACGCTCGGGCGGCGCCGGCTCCAGCGGTTCCTTCTAACGGCGGTATAGTGGGCGCCGAAAGGGAGGAACGACGATGACCATTCGAGTTCTGGCGGCGTTGCTCGCGGCGGCGATACCGGCCGCGGCATTCGCGCAGTCGCCCAAGGGCGCCACCTACATTACCGACGAGCAGGTCAAGGCGATCAACGCCGGTCCCGGCGTCGATCGACAGATTGTCAATGTGGATATCGGCAAGTTGAATCTCGCCGTCGGCGTGATTCACCGGGGCCGAAGCGGTGCGCCCGCGCCGGCGCCGGCCGCCGCCCCCACCGCCGCGCCGGCCGCGGCTCCCGCGGTACCGTGCGGCGATCGGGTGGCCACGGCGCCTCCGGCCGGGACCGCCAGCGGCATCGCCCACGATGGACAGACCGAGACGTACATCATCATTTCGGGCGGCGGCACGCTCGTCACCGGCGGCCACATCGTCAACGGCCGCAAGTCCGCGCCCGAGAGCGCGGTCACGAAGGTCCTCAACGGGCCGTCGTGCAGCGGGATGATCGTGGGCGACGATGTCGTGAGGAAAGTCGTGAAGACCGGCGACATCATCATTATTCCCGCCGGCATTCCGCACGGGTGGACCGACATCGCCGATCACGTGGATTACCTCAGCGTCCGGCCGGATCCGGATCGCGTGCTCGCGGCAGGTTATGTGAACCCGGCGATCAAGAAATAGGGTGGCGGTGGCGCCAGCGGATCGTGACGAGGTCGGCGATCATCTTCAGGGCATCACGCACCCGGTTCACCGAGCTTCGATCGTGATACGTGCAGGTGACCGGCAGCTCGTCGATCCGGTAGCCGAGCTTTCGGGCCAGGAACAGCGCTTCGACGTCGAAGCCGAAGCCGTTGGTCGCCTGATGCGCGAACACGCGCCTGGCGGCCTCGGCCCGGAATCCCTTGAGGCCGCACTGCGTGTCGCTCAGGCCCGGCAGGGCGGCCGCCTGCACCACCGCGTTGAAGACCCGGCTCATGACGCGGCGAAGGCCGCCCGGCCCGCCGACCTCGCGCGCGCCGGGCGCCAGGCGCGAGCCGATCACCACGTCGGCGCCGGCGTCGAAGCGCGCCAGCATCGGCTCGAGCGCCTCGATCGGCAGCGACAGGTCGGCGTCGATGAAGACCAGCCGCTCTCCCGTCGCTTCGGCAAATCCCTGCCGGACGGCGTAGCCCTTGCCGCGGTTGATCGAGTTGGCGATCACGCGCGCGTTGCCGCGGCCGGCGGCCGCGTGTCTCGCTTCCACGACGGCAGCCGGATCGCCGCCGTCGATCACGACGAGCAATTCCCACGCGTACGGCTGCCGATCGAGATACGCACACACGCGCGTGATGGTGGCCCCGATGCGGCCGGCCTCGTTGTAGGCGGGGACGATCAGACTGAGAAGCGGGTTCATCGCGCCGGGCCCAGTGTGACCTGGCCATCGGGTTGGATGTGCGCGGTCATCGGGGCATCCGAGGCGATGCGTCCCCCGAGGATTCGATACATGAAGTACTTGTCCATCGTCGGATGGACCGCGAAGGTCACGCGGATGTCGCGCAGCACCGGGGCCTCTGCGGCAAGGGTCTGCGACGCCAGCCGCATCGCGCGATACTCGGGATACTTGAAGCTCGTCTTCGACTCGGCAATCCGCGAGGGTTGCCAGAGGATCACGACGGCCAGCAGCGCCACGCCGATCCCACGAAGCACCATGGGCCACGGCACGGCTGCCAGCGCCAGCGCGTGGGTGAGGGCCATCGACGAGGTCAGCGGCAGGAACCAGTAGCTGTCGTACGGGCTCGTCCACGTGGCAAAGAGGGCGGTGGCCGCGACGATGGCGCCCACCGACACGGCCAGCAACGGGAGGTCGTGCCGCCACCGCGCGAGCACGATCAACCCGGCGATCAGCGTCGACACCTGGAAGGTCCACGTGCCCATCGACCGGAACAGCAGGCCGCCGGTGACGTCCACGACCACGCCGTAGCTCCGGATCGGGTTCACGGCCGGGGCCCGGGCAATCGACTCGATCAGCCTGGTCGGCGCCAGCGACGTGCCGGGGGCCCTGAACTGCGCCACCGCGAGCGGAATCTGCAGCACCAGCACCACGGCCGCAACCGTTGCGGCGACCTCGAACGAGCGGCGCCACTGCCGATGCGCCAGCGGCATGGCGACGAGGACCGCGAGCACGGGGCCGGCGACGAAGATCGCGGTGGAATGCGCCTGCACCGCGAACCACGCGACCGCCGCGGTCACCACGATCCTCCACCGGGGCGGCTCGGCCCCGAGCGACAGGGCGAGGGCGATCGCCATCTTGGCGAGTGCTGCGGCGACAGGCGGGTTCCAAATCACGGCAGAGAGCCCGACGTCGAACGGCGCCGACGCCACCAGCAGCGACACGGACAGCGCCAGGGCGATCGGCAGCCTGCGCCAGAGCACGACCAGCAGCCACGTGTCGGCCGCCGACTGCAGCAGCGCCACGACGATGCCTCCGGCATGCGGCAGGTTCTGCATGAAAGGCCCGACCAGGTGCCGGCCGAGCCACAGGATCCAGTAATAGACCGGCCCGAGGCCGCGGCCGCCCGCCGTGCTCGGGGGACCGGTGAGCGGGAGGTCGCGCCAGCCGCCGAGCGCGATCGTCCAATCCCGCGTCTGCTCGCCGAGCATCAGGAATGTGTTGGCGACGTCGGACGTGCGCATCACCAGCACATACAGGAAGAAGAGGGCCGCCAGGGCCATCCGCACGCGCGGCGCGATCATCAGCGGGATTCTACTGGACTCCTCGCTGCGCTCGTCGTTGGGAGTCGTTCGCTTCGCTCACTCCTGGGCTCGGCCCTTCGGGCCTCGAGCCCAGGAGGGCCGAAGGCCCGACTCCGACGAACGAAGTGAGCCCACGAGGGGCGCAGCCCCGAGCCTAGACTTCGCGCTATAGTCACGGGCATGCGACGGTGGTGGTGTGCGGCGGCGCTGGTTGTGGGCATGGTGAGCCTGGGCTCGGCGCAGCCGGTGTTCCGCGGCTCCGAGATCTTCCCGCCCGACGAGTTTGCGGCGCGGCGACAGCAGGTGATGGCGCGGATCGGCGAGGCCGTGGCCATCGTGATCGGGACCACCGAGCCGGCCGGCGAGAGGCCGCTGCGGCAGAACAACCAGTTCTTCTACCTGACCGGGGTGGTCGAGCCGCGAGCCGTCGTCATCATCGACGGCCGGGCGAAGACCAGCACCCTGTTTCTCCTGCCGCGCAACGAGCGCCGCGAGACGCGGCAGTACGGTCCGGCGCTGTCGCCGGGTGCGGCCGCGGCGACCGAGACCGGGATCGAGAACGTGGTGTCGCGCGAGACGTTGACGGCGGCCATCGCCAAGCTCGCCGCCGATCGCCGAGTCATCTACACGCCGTTTCGCGCGGAGGTGTTGGGCAGCGAATCCTCGGGCGACCCGTCGCGGATGTGGGCCGCCAACAAGCAGGATCCCTGGGATGGCCGCGGCTCACGCGAGGACGCGTTTGTCGAGAAGGTGAAGGCGGCCGCGCCCAACGCCGAGGTGCGCGACCTCGATCCGGCGCTCGACGCCCTGCGGGCGGTGAAGAGCCCGCGCGAGATCGCGGTGATCCGCGAGGCCACCCGGATTGCGGGACTCGGCATCATCGAGGCCATGCGCGACGCCAGGCCCGGGATGTTCGAACACGAGCTGCAGGCCGCGGCCGAGTTCGTGTTCACGAAGAACGGGGCGGCCGGTCCGGCCTACTTCGCCCTGATCGCCACGGCGCGGAACACCTATTACTCGCATTACCACAAGAACACCGAGCGGCTGGCCGACGGCGATCTCGTCCAGTTCGACTACGCGCCCGACTTCAAGTACTACCAGTCTGACGTCACCCGCGTGTTCCCGGCCAACGGGACGTTCACGCCGCGCCAGCGCGAGTTCTACACCATCTACCTGCGGCTGTATCAGGCCATCATGACCTCGATTCGCGTGCACGCCACGCCCGGTGACGTGATGCGCGACGCCGTCGCCAAGATGGACCGCATCATGGCCGGCTTCGCCTTCACCGATCCGAAGATCAGGCTCGCGGCCGGGCGCTTCGTCGAGGCGCAACGCGGCCGGTTCGAGGCGCGCGGCCTCGGCCACACCGTCGGCCTCGAGGTCCACGACGTCGGCGGGTTGCAGGCGCCGACGCTCGAACCCGGACGGATCTTCACCATCGAGCCGGCGATGCAGATCGAGGACGAGCGGCTCGGCCTCCGGCTCGAGGACATGATCCTGATCACCGAGACCGGTTACGAAAACATCTCGGCGTTCGTCCCCATCGAGATCGCCGATATCGAACGGCTGATGGCGGAACCCGGCCTGAGCGACGGCCTGGGGCGCATCAAGCCATGACCGAGGTGCGGACCACCGACGCGGCCTTCGTGAAGTACGCGGACGAGGGCGCCTACCACTGGAAGGAGATCAGCCGGCACTGGTGGCGCCACAACGCGTTCACCGCCGAACGCTACCGTCGTCTGATCGCCGCCCTGGGCGGCCGGCGCAGCGGGCGGGTGCTCGACTTCGGCTGCGGTGATGGTGCGCTGTTGGGCCTGCTGCACAAGCAGCAGCCAGCGCTCGAGCTTCACGGCTTCGATCCGAACGAACACGGCCTGGCCGCGGGACGGGCGATGCTCGAGCGCCACGGCGTCCGCGCCACCCTGCACGCCGACGCGGGCGCGCTGCCGGATGACGGCTTTGACGCCGTGGTCTGCACCGAGGTGATCGAACACGTCACCGACCCGGCCGCATTGCTGCAGACCATCCGGCGCGTGCTCGCTCCCGGCGGCACGGCGGTCATCAGCACACCCATCCGCCTGGCCGAGGAGCCGTGGGACAAGAACCACCGCTTCGAATGGTTTCCGTCCGAGTTCCGCCGGTTACTGGAGGCGTCGGGCCTGCACGTGACGCGGGTCGAGGCCGTGATGCCGGTGGCCGCGGTCGAGGCCTATTTCTGGCGGCCGCGTCTCTTCTTCCGGGTTCCCGTGTTCAGGGTGCTCACCAACCTGCTGTCGATCTACGGCGGCGTCAACGCGTCCACCTGGTTGGCGATGCGCCCGCGACTCCATATGATGCAGCTGGCCGTGTTGACCAAACCCTGATGGCAGGCCCCGCGATTCCACGCACGGTTCGCCTCGAGCCCCCGGCGTCGTGGCAGTTTCTCGATTTCGGCGAGCTGTGGGCGTATCGCGAGCTGCTGTTCTTCTTCGTGTGGCGCGATGTCAAGGTCCGCTACAAGCAGACCGTGCTCGGCGCGCTGTGGGCGGTCATCCAGCCGGTGATGGCGACGGTGCTGTTCACGATCTTCTTCGGCCGGCTCGGCGGCATGGCGCAGCAGGTCGATGGCCCGTACGCGTTGCATGTGTTCGTGGCCCTGCTGCCGTGGACGTTCTTCTCGAACGCCGTCACCCAGGCCGGTAACAGTCTCGTCGGCAGCAGCCACTTGATCAGCAAGATCTACTTTCCCCGGCTGCTCGTGCCCGCCTCCGCCGTTGTCGCCGGCCTCGTCGACTTCGGCATCTCGTTTCTCGTGCTGCTGGCGGCGATGGCCTACTACGGCGTGGCGCCGTCGGCGTCGATGCTGGCGCTGCCGCTGTTTCTGATCGCGTCGATCCTGTGCGCCACCGGTGTCGGCGTCCTGCTCGCGGCCCTGACCGTCAGCTATCGTGACTTCCGCTACGTGGTCTCGTTCCTGATGCAGCTGTGGATGTTCGCGACGCCGATTGTGTATCCGCTCGAAATCATCCCGGCGTCGTGGCGGGCGCTCTACGCCCTCAACCCGATGGTCGGCGTAGTCGCCGGGTTTCGCCGGGCCATCCTCGATATTCCCGTGCCGGCCGACGTGCTGGCCATTTCCGGCGCGAGCGCGCTCGTGTTCCTGGTGGCGGGGGTGGTCTACTTCCTTCAAGTCGAACGGCGCTTCGCCGACGTGATCTGATGGCCGCGATCATTGTCAGCAACCTGGGTAAGCGCTACACGATCGGCGTCCGATCGCCCGGGGAAGGCACGTTTCGCGATGCGGTGACCGGACTCTTCACCGCGCCCTGGCGCCGCTTCCGCCGCCTGGCCGGCTACGACGATCACATCGGCGAGTTCTGGGCGCTGCGCGGGATCGACTTCACCGTGGCCGCCGGCGGAACCGTGGGCATCATCGGCCCAAACGGGGCCGGCAAGAGCACGCTCTTCAAGGTGCTGTCCCGCATCACCCCGCCGACCGAGGGATTCGTCGAGTTGCAGGGGCGGGTCTCCAGCCTGCTCGAGGTCGGCACCGGCTTTCATCCCGAGCTGACGGGCCGCGAGAACATCTACCTGAACGGCGCCATTCTCGGCATGTACCGCGCGGAGATCCGGCGCAAGTTCGACAACATCGTGGCCTTTGCGGAACTGGAACAGTTCATCGACACGCCGGTCAAGCGCTACTCGAGCGGCATGTTCGTGCGCCTCGCCTTTTCGGTGGCCGCGCACCTCGACCCGGAGATCCTGATCGTCGACGAGGTCCTCTCGGTGGGCGACCTGAATTTCCGGAACCGGTGCCTCGGCCGCATGAGCGACTTGCGCGGCGAGGGGCGCACGGTGCTCTTCGTGAGCCACGACCTCACCAGCATCCGCCAACTCTGCTCGCGCGCGCTCCTGCTCAACGGCGGGCGCGTCGTCGCCGACGGCGATGCCGACGAAGTCACCCGGCGGTACGAGCGGATGCACCAGGACCCCGCATCGATCGCCTTGGGTGGCGCCGATCGCGTCCACCCGCCTCCGGCGTATCACCTCACACGCGTCGAGCTGCGCAACGAGGCGGGCGCGGTGACGCGGCAGTTCGAGGCGGGCCAGATCATGGAGATCCATCTCTGGTCGAGCGGCCGGGCGCCGGAAGATTCCTACGGCGCCGAGTTCCGGCTGCACGACAGCGAAGGGGAAGTGATCAGCTTCGGCGCCGCCAACCCCGTGCGGTCGACGTACTATCGGGCCGACCAGCAGCACTTCGTCTGCCGTCTCGGGCCGTTGCCCCTGACCGAAGGCGCCTACACGTTCAGCTTCATCGTCGGCGTGTGGAACGCCGTCCGCTGGGACCACTGGCCGCGCGCGATCGGTTTCGAGATCGTCAAGTGCGATCCGTTCAAGACCGGCCACGGCATCAGCAACGTCCACGACGGCGATTTCGTGATTCCCCAGGACTGGCTGGCGGGTGACTGATGCCGACGCCTCCAGCCGGGGCCATGCGCACGCCCCTGGTTTCGATCAACATTCCCTGCTATCGGCAACTCGACTACGCCCGCCGGTGCGTGGCGTCGATTCTGGCGCAATCACTCCAGGACTTCGAGGTGACGCTCGTAGACGACGGGGCGTCGGACGAGTACCGCACGTATGTTGCGTCGCTTGGTGACGCGCGCGTGCGCTACGTGCGCAATCCCGAGCGGCTGGGCGCCATGGCGAACATGTTCCAGGTGATTGGGATGGGTTCCGGCGCGTACGTCCTCGCCTTTCATGAAGACGACCTGCTTGGCCGCCACTACCTGATGGCGGCCGTCGGCGTGCTGGAGCAGCATCCGGACTGCGGGTTCGTGGCGGCCGAACTCCGCGAGTTTCGACAGGAGTCCGACGCGGACCTGGCGTGCGAGGCGGATCCGGCGGCATGTGAGTACTGGGCATCGCCGGCGGATTTCGCGCGCGCGGTCTGTCGTGGCGCGAACCCCATGTTCGGATCGGTCGTGTATCGGCGGGCGGCGCTGCCTTCCGGGCCCCCGCCGCTCGGCGAGTACGGCACCCTGATGGACCGCCCCTTTCTGATGATGGTGCTCGGTCGATGGACCGGCGCGCTGGTGCGCCAACCGCTCGTCTGGTACCGGCACCATGGCGACACCGACCAGCGGCACCACGGCATGCGCGCCGATCACATCCTCGAGTTGTTGCGGGCGTACCGGGATGCGCTGCCGCAACCGCTGTCGGCCGCCGACCGGACCCTGCTGCATCACTATGCCGGCTACTGGCTGATCCAGCTGTATCGCCTGCTGCCCGCCGAGGCGCAGCCGCCGTTGCCCGGGTTTGTCTTTCGCGCGTGGCGAGAGGGACTCTACAACCCGATGCGCGAACGCGGCGTCGGCCGCGCCGGATTGCTGCGAGCCATGGTGACCGGCCTGTGACCCGCCCGTTCCTCACGGTGCTCACGGCGCCGGTGCTGCCGCCGTCCACGCGCGCCTACCGGCGCCTGCGCGCCGCCGTCCGGCGCCTCGTCAAACCCGGCGTGCCGCTCCCGTCAGCGTCGCCGTACCCCGGGCACTTCGCGCTCGTGCGCAGCGTGGTCGAAGGCCTGCGCGCGAATCAGGCTGATTTCAATTTCAATCCGCGGACGTGCCGCCATGTCGGCCGCGCCGTCTACGCCCCGGCCAACGAGGCGCTGCGGCAGGCGGCCGCATGGAAGCGCGACGGCACCATCGACCTGCTGGCCGCCGGCCCGGTCAACGCGCTCTTTCCCGATCAGGTCGACGGGATCCTGCAATTACCGGAGATCGACATCCTGATCATCCCGTCGGACTGGTGCCGGCTGTTCTATGCTGACTCGCCGGCACTCCAGCCGAAGCTGCGCGTCTGCCCGGCGGGTGTCGATGCCGGCTATTGGACGCCATCGGGCGCGCCGAGGACCAATCGCGCCGTTGTCTACTGGAAGAGCGGATCCGAGGAGTTCTGCGGCGAGGTCGAGCAGGCCGTGCGCGAGGCCGGCCTCACCCCGTTGCGCATCGCCTCCAAGCCTGGCCAGCACTCCGGTTTTACGCCCGGGCAATTCCACCAGGCGCTCGACGAGGCGGCGCTGGCGGTGTACCTGAGCGACTTCGAAACGCAGGGCCTGGCCCTCGCCGAAGCCTGGTCGATGGACGTGCCGACGGTCGTGTGGGATCCACGGGGCCGGTCGGAGTGGATGGGCCGGGCGTTCGTCGCCGGGTCGTCGGCGCCGTACCTGACCGGCCGCACCGGCCTGTCGTGGCGCGCGCCGGCCGAGCTGGCGCCGGCGTTGCGCCGCGCCCTCGACGAGCGGGCCCAATTCAGCCCGCGCGCGTGGGTGCTGGCCCACATGACCGATGCGATCTGCGCGCAGGCGCTCGAACGCCTCCTCCGCGACGCCGAAGGGCAGCGGCGATGATCAAGGTCGGCTACCTCGTGTCGTACGACTACCCGATGATCTTCACGTCGCTCGGCCAGATCTACGATCACGTCGATGCGATCACGATCGCGATCGACGCGAATCGACGGACCTGGACCGGGAACACGTTCGACCTGGCCCCGGCCTTCTTCGCCGAGATCGCCCGGCTCGATCGCCGGCGCATCATCACGATCTACGAAGACGACTTCTGCCTGCCGTCGCTGTCGCCGATGGCCAACGAGACGCGGGAACGCAATATGGTGGCGGCCCGCATGGGCGACGGATGGCTGATGCAGCTGGACGTCGACGAGTACATCTACGGGTTTGCCGCGGCCGCCGCGTTCCTGCGGCAGCACGACCTCCTCTGCGCGTTTCCGCGGCTGACGCCGATCGTCTTCACCGGGACGTGGATCACGCTGTTCAAGCGGGTGCCCGACGGGTTCCTGTACATCGAGAACCACGAGACGTTCGCCTTCGTCACCAACGTGCCGGCGTACGCCGAGGCCAGGCGTAACCCGGCCATCCCGAGCCACGACACCAATATCCAGGTCATCCACCAGTCGTGGGCGAGAGACATCGACGAGATCGTGCGCAAGGTCGAGAACTGGGGGCACAGCGACGACGTGCACCGCCGCTACGTCGAGTTCTGGAAGACCGTGGACAGCCGGAACTACCGGACCTTCAGGAACTTCCACCCCACCGTTGCCGAGGTCTGGGACGAGCTGCACTTCCTGCCGTGTGCCGGCATCGACGAGTTCATCGAGACCTACGCGACGCAGCACCCGCAGCGCCCGACGCCGATGCCGGCGTCGACGATCGCGATGCAGGCCGCCCGATCGGTGCGGCGCCGCCTGGGGCTTTAGGACTCGGCGCTTCGCACCTCGTCGGAGTCGGCAGCTTCGCTGCCTCCTTGGACTTGCCGCTTCGCGGCTCGTGGGCTCGGAGGAACAACTCAGCGTCGTTGGTGAGTTACCCGGGGTTCTCGGTCCCACGAACGAAGTGAGTCCCAGGAGCGAGCGCCAGGTCTTCGACAAGGCGAGCGACTCCCACGACGAGCGAAGCGAGGAGTCCTACGAGCGCAGCGAGTCCTGTACGGTTCTCAGCACCTCGTCGTACATGGCGGGCGTGACCGTCCCTGTATTCGTGTTCTGCCGCGAGGGATGATACAGGCCCACCAGGGTGCATGGGTGCATGGGTGCTTGGGTGCTCGGGTGCTTCGGTGCATGGGTGCTCAGGTGCGCGAGGCGGGCGATGGCGCCGTGGCCGAACGCCGGACGGGGACGCGGCAATGGCACGCCTTGTCCGGCCAGCATCTTGAGCCAGGCATCCCAGGCAATCTTGCCGAGCGCGATCACGACCTCGAGGCGGGGGAGCTGTGCCACTTCCGCCGCGAGATGATCGAGACACGTGTCGATCTCCTCGGGCAGCGGCTTGTTGGCCGGCGGCGCGCAGCGGACCGCGGCCGCAATGTACGCATCGGTCAGCACCAGGCCATCGTCGACGCGCTGCGACGTCGTGATGTTGGCAAAGCCGGCGCGATGGAGCGCCGCCATCAGGAAGTCCCCGGAGGCGCCGATGCCGTCTCCGGTAAAGACCCGCCCCGTCCGGTTCGCGCCGTGCGCCGCCGGCGCCAGGCCGACAATCAGGACCCGGGCCCGCGGATCGCCGAAGCCGGGCACCGGCTTCGCCCAGTAGACATCGCTCCGGTGCGCGGCCTTCTTCACGCGGCCCACTTCCTGGCAGTACGCCCGCAGGCGAGGGCAGCGGTCGCAGCTAATGATGGCGGTCCGAACGGCCGAGAGAGAGGGAGGACGGGTTCCGCGCCGTGGGCTCATGTGTCTTAGCTGCAATATGTTACGAGCCGAGCCCCGCGCCTGTCGCTTTCATTTGTCCGCCAGTCCCGCTAAAATGGATCGATTGTCTTATCGACGAAAAGGAAGGTCATCGCCGGTCATGAGAAATACAGCTCCCACCGATGCCGCCCAGCTCGAAGCCCTCGAAACCCGGGAGTGGCTCGATTCGCTGGACGACGTGCTCAGGCACGGCGGTCCGGCGCGCGTCGGCGGTTTGCTCCGCGAACTCGGAATATACGCCCAGACGCAGGGCGTCCGGCTCCCGTTTACGGCCAACACGCCGTACATCAACACGATCAACGCCGACGAACAGGTGCCGTATCCCGGCAGCCGCGAGATCGAGCGCCGGATCAAGAGCCTCGTGCGGTGGAACGCCATGGCCATGGTCGTGCGCGCCAACCGCGTGGAAGACGGCATCGGCGGCCACATCTCGACCTTCGCCTCGTCGGCGACCCTGTATGAGGTGGGCTACAACCACTTCTTCCGCGGCCGCGACAACGGCAACGAGGGCGACGTCGTCTACTTCCAGGGCCACGGCTCGCCCGGCATCTACTCGCGCGCGTTCCTCGAAGGCCGCCTGACCAACGAACAGCTCGTGAACTTCCGCCGCGAGTTCGCGGAGGGCGGCGGCCTCTCGTCGTACCCGCACCCGTGGCTGATGCCGAACTTCTGGGAGTTCCCCACGGTGTCGATGGGCCTCGGCCCGATCATGGCCATCTACCAGGCACGGTTCAACCGCTACCTGGAAGACCGCGGCCTCAAGCCGAAGACCGACGCGAAGGTGTGGGCGTTCCTGGGCGACGGCGAAACCGACGAGCCCGAGTCGCTCGGCGCCATTACGCTCGCCTCCCGCGAGACGCTCGACAACCTGATCTTCGTGATCAACTGCAACCTGCAGCGGCTCGACGGCCCGGTGCGCGGCAACGGCCAGATCATCCAGGAGCTCGAAGCGACCTTCCGCGGCGCGGGCTGGAACGTGATCAAGTGCATCTGGGGCTCGGAATGGGACGCCCTGCTCGCGAAAGACAACGACGGCCTGCTGGTAAAGCGCATGGGCGAGATCGTCGACGGCGAGTACCAGAAGTACGCCGTCGAATCGGGCGCCTACGTCCGCAAGCACTTCTGGGGCGCGGACCCGCGGCTGCTCGACATGGTCAAGCACCTCTCGGACGAGCAGCTCAAGAAGCTGACGCTCGGCGGTCACGATCCGGAAAAGGTCTACAACGCGTTCAAGCGCGCCACCGAAACCAAGGGCGTGCCGACCCTGGTGCTGGCGCGCACGATCAAGGGCTACGGCGTCGGCGAGTCGGGTGAGGGCAAGAACATCACCCACCAGCAGAAGAAGCTCAACGACGATGAGGTGAAGGCGTTCCGGACGCGTTTCGGCATCCCGATTTCGGACGACGAAGTGGCGCAGGCGCCGTTCTACCGTCCGGCGCCCGACAGCGTCGAGATGAAGTACATCACCGAGCGCCGCGCCGCCCTGCACGGACCCGTGCCGAAGCGCGTGGTGCGCGTCGAGCCGATCCAGGCGGACCTCGCCGAGGCGTTCGAGGAGTTCCACAAGGGCACCGAGGCCCGCAAGGCCTCGACCACCATGGTGTTCGTGCGCCTGCTCTCGAAGCTGCTGCGCGACGAGCAGATCGGCAAGTTTGTGGTGCCGATCGTGCCCGATGAAGCGCGCACCTTCGGGATGGAGGCGCTGTTCCGCCAGGTCGGCATCTACGCGCACAGCGGCCAGCTCTACGAGCCGGTCGATCGCGACACGCTCCTGTACTACAAGGAAGCCTCGGACGGCCAGATTCTCGAAGAGGGCATCAACGAAGCCGGCTCGATGTCGTCGTTCATCGCTGCGGGCACCGCCTACGCCACCCACGGGATCAACATGATCCCGTTCTTCATCTTCTATTCGATGTTCGGCTTCCAGCGGGTCGGCGACCTGATCTGGGCCGGCGCCGACATGCGGATGAAGGGCTTCGTGGTCGGCGGCACCTCCGGCCGCACCACGCTCAACGGCGAGGGGCTGCAGCACGAAGACGGCCAGAGCCATGTGCTGGCGCTGCCGGTGCCGAACTGCCAGTCGTACGACCCGGCGTTTGCCTACGAGCTGGCCGTGATCGTCGAGGACGGCATCAAGCGCATGTATCGCGACCAGGAAGACATCTTCTACTACCTGACCGTGATGAACGAGCAGTACGAGCACCCGCCGATGCCGGCGGGCGCGACCGAGGGGATTCTCAAGGGCATGTATGTCTGCAGGCCCACCAGCCAGCCGAAGGCGAAGCTGCGCGCACAGCTGTTCGGCAGCGGCACCATCCTGCTGCAGGCGCTCGAGGCGCAGAAGATCCTCGAAGAGCAGTACGGCGTGGGCGCCGACGTCTGGAGCGTGACGAGCTACGTCGGCCTCCACCGCGACGGCCACGCGTGCGAGCGCTGGAACCGCCTGCACCCTGCGGAGCCGCCGCGCGTGCCGTACGTGACGCAGATGACCAAGGACGCGCCCGGCGTCTTCGTGGCCGCCTCCGACTACTTGAAGACGCTGCCGGATTCGATCGACCGGTGGCTGCCCAAGCCGCTGCAGGCGCTTGGCACCGACGGCTTCGGGCGCAGCGACTCGCGCGCGGCGCTCAGGAACTTCTTCGAAGTGGATGCGCGCTTCATCGTGCTGGCCACGCTGTATGCCCTGATGAAGGACCGGCAGGTCGACGCGGCGCTGGTGCAGCAGGCGATCAAGGACCTCGGGATCGATACCGAGAAGTCAAATCCTGCCATCAGCTAAGGCAGAAGGCAGAAGGCAGAAGGCAGAATGGCAGAGTTTATCCTCCCGAATCTCGGTGACGGCGTCGCCCAGGGCGATGTGCTGAAGGTGCTGGTCAAGATCGGCGACACGATCGCGGTCGATCAGCCGGTGGTGGAGCTCGAAACAGACAAGGCCACCATTGAGGTGCCGTCGAACGTGGCGGGCAAGGTGAAGGAGATCCGCGTCAAGGCCGGCGACAAGGTGAAGCCGGGACAGGCCGTGCTCGTCATGGAGAACGGCGCAGGGAGCGCGGCTACGGCCGCACCTGTAGCACCGGCACCGGAAGCACCCAAGGCACCTGAGGCGCCTTTGGCGTCGCCGTCGGTTGAGCGGCCGAGGGCGCCGGTCGTGGACATCGCCGCGGGCCGCCCGCCGGCGGCCCCCGCCGCCGCCGCTCTGTCGCCGTCGGTCCACACGTCGTCGCCAGCGGCGCCGTCGGTCCGCCGCCTCGCGCGTGAGATCGGCGTCGATGTGAGCCAGGTCACGGGCACCGGACCGGGCGGCCGCATCACGCAGGATGACGTCAAGGAGTTCGCCAAGCGCGTCATGCACAGCATCGGCGGAAACGGGCAGGCCGCCGCCGCGTCGGCGCGGCCGGCCGCCGCCGGCCCGGCGCTGCCGGATTTCACCAAGTGGGGCGAGGTCGAGCGGAAACCCATGACGGGCATCCGCCGCAAGACCTCCGAGCACCTCAGCCATGCCTGGAACGCGATCCCGCACGTCACGCAGTTCGACAAGGCGGACATCACCCAGCTCGAACAGGTCCGGAAGAAGTACCGCGCCGAGGTCGAGAAGGCGGGCGGCAACCTCACGGTGACGGCCGTCGCCGCGAAGGTGATCGCGAGCGCGCTCAAGGCGTTCCCGCAGTTCAACGCCTCGGTCGATGCCGCGGGCGAGGCGATCGTCTACAAGAAGTACGTCCATGTCGGCATCGCGGTCGACACGGAGAACGGCCTGCTCGTCCCGGTGATCCGCAATGCCGATCGCAAGAACCTGATCGAGCTGTCGGTGGAGATCAACCAGCTCGCCGAGAAGGCCAAGGCGCGCAAGCTGACGCTGGAGGAAATGTCAGGCGGGTCGATGTCGATCTCGAACCTCGGCGGCATCGGCGGCACCGCGTTCACGCCGATCATCAACTGGCCCGAGGTCGCGATTCTCGGCATCTCGCGCGGCATCTTCGAACCGGTGTGGAACGGGACCACGTTCGAGCCGCGGCAGATGCTGCCGCTCTCGCTCAGCTACGACCACCGGCTGATCGACGGCGCCGACGCCATCCGCTTCCTGCGCTGGGTCGCCGAAGCCCTCGAGCAACCCTTCACGCTTGCCTTGCGCGGATAACCGACTGGCTTGAGGCTTGAGACTTGAGGCTTGAAAGGCCTCAACCCAAGTCCCAAGCCGCAAGCCCCAAGCCTATGTCGACAAGCATTGCAGTAATCGGAGCCGGGCCGGGCGGCTACGCGGCTGCGTTCTATGCCGCCGACCTCGGGCTGAAGGTCACGCTCATCGACAACGAGAAGAACCCCGGGGGCGTGTGCCTTTACCGCGGGTGCATTCCCTCCAAGGCGCTGCTGCACGTCGCCAAGGTCCTGGACGAGTCCAAGCACGCGAAGGACTGGGGCATTGAGTTCGGCACTCCGAAGATCGACGTCGACAAGCTCCGCGACTTCAAGAACCGCGTCGTCGAGAAGCTGACGAGCGGGACCGGGCAGGTCTCGAAGTTCCGCAAGGTCAACTACCTCCGGGGCTGGGCGTCGATCGCCGATCCGAAGACGATCACGGTCAAGAAGGCGGACGGCGGGGACGAGACGGTCGCGGTGGACTACATGATCCTCGCCACCGGATCGTTGCCGACGAAGATCCCGTCGCTCTCGATCGACTCGCCGCGCGTCCTCGATTCGACCGGCGCGCTCGACCTGCCGGAGATCCCGAAGTCGATGCTCGTCATTGGCGGCGGCTACATCGGGCTCGAGCTCGGGTCGGTCTATGCGGCGCTCGGGACCAGGGTCTCGGTGGTCGAGATGACGCCCGGCCTGCTGCCCGGCGCCGACCGCGACCTGGTGAAGTTCCTCTCGCAGCGCGTCGAGAAGATCTACGAGAGGGTGATGGTCTCGACCCGCGTGACGTCGCTCACCGAGGTACGTAGGGGCGGGTCTTCAGACCCGCCAACCGGCGTGAAGGTGTCGTTCGAGGGCGAGGGCGCGCCGAAGGAAGCGACCTACGACTACGTGCTCGTCTCGATCGGCCGGCGGCCGAATGCAACGATCGCCGGCCTCGACAAGACCAGGGTCAAGGTCGACGCGAAGGGGTTTATCGAAACCGACAAGCAGCGCCGTACCGCCGAGCCGACGATTTTCGCCATCGGCGATGTGGCGGGCGAGCCGATGCTGGCGCACAAGGCCTCGCACGAGGCGCGCGTGGCGGTGGATGCCATCGAGGGCCAGAAGGTCGAGTTCGAACCGGCCGCCATTCCGGCGGTGGTGTTCACCGATCCCGAGATCGCGTGGGCGGGGCTGACCGAGACGGAGGCCGAGAAGCAGGGTATCAAGATCGAGGTCGCGAAGTTTCCGTGGCCGGCCTCCGGCCGCGCGATTGCGATCGATCGCGTCGACGGGCTGACGAAGCTGCTGATCGATCCGGAGACGGAGCGCATTCTTGGCGTGGGGATCGCGGGCTCAGGCGCGGGCGAACTGATCGCCGAAGGCGTCGTCGCCATCGAGATGGGCGCCACCGCATCGGATCTGAAGCTGTCGATCCACCCGCATCCGACGCTCACCGAAACGCTGATGGAAGCCGCCGAGGTGTTCTTCGGGCAGGCGACGCACGTCTACAAACCTAAACGAAAATAAGGCGCCTATGGTGCCTACGGGTGCCTCTGGTGCCTAAGGCCTGGTGCCGGGTGCCACGGGTGCGCTCGGCTGTTGACTCGTGCGCCTGCTCGCGATCTGCAGGGCGACCGCGCCCAGCACGAACACGACCGTCGGGATCCAGTATGGCAGCCGCCAGAACGTCAGGTCGTTGCCGAGATACGCCAGCCGTCCTTCGAACAGCATCACCGCGAACCAGGCGAGGGCGAACCACAGGACAGCGTGCACGACGCGGGTGCGGCCCAATCCGGCGAGCGCCCAGCCCATCACGCCGAGGGCCAGCGCGAGAATCGGCGCGCGGAGCATCGCGTGCCACGCCAGCACGCGCGTGATCGACTGCCCGAGCGGACTCTGATCCGTGCGCAGCGTGCGCGTCATCTCCGGCAGCGTCTGGGTCGCCGGCCAGGTGCGGAACTCCACCCGCTGCTGCGCCCGTTGCTCCGGCGTCGTCGGCCGCAATTGGCGGATCGCCGAGCCGGGGTACGAATGGCGTCCGGTCCGATCGTTGGCGATCGATCGTTGATAGGCGCGTTCGAGCTGGGCATCCTGGAGCGGCCGGTTCATGAGCGGCGCCGCCCAGCCGGCGGCGACGAAGGCCAGCACTGAACCGGCCACGAGGCACTGCACGGCATGCCACCCTGCCACGCGCCCGCGGCTCCGCAGCCGCATCATCACCGGCAGCAAGGCCAGCGGCACGATCAGCGGCAGCGCGAGGATCACGGCTTCGAGCAACAGGATGTCCAGCGGGCGATCGAACGACATCGGGCCGCCGCGCGTTTGCACGTAGCGAATCGCCGCTTGCGACGCAATCATGGCCGCGGCGGTGACCGCGAACACGAGCGCGCCTCGCGCGAGCGCGCGGCCGGGCGGGACGGTGAGCGCGTGGGTCATCGCACACCTCGATAAGGAACGCGCGAACGCCAGACCGCCGCCGGCGATGATCCGCCCGCGCGCCGGCGCGGACAGGCCGGCGGCGTCGGCGAGCTGCCGCTGCCAGTCCGCCACCAGCGGCTCGAACACGCGCTCGCGCAGTGCGGGACCGCACAACCATTGTGCGAACGCGAGCAGCCATGCTACGGACAACCGATCACCTTGCCGGTGAAAATGAGACCGCGTTCGTCGGTGAAGACCGCCACGCCGCATTCCGATGGCGGCACGAGGGCCGCTTGATAGTGCTGGCCGTCGCCGCTCACGACCAGCCGCAACGACTGGCCGAGGTAGGTGGCGTCGTGGCCGTCCAGGACCACGCTTTGCGCCACGCCACCCATCATCGGATGGGTCAGCAGCCGCTCGATCGCCACGTAGCCGTCGTTGCGGCGGCCGGCATTCTCGGCGGTGTTGATGGCGCGCATGAGCCTGACCCCGGCTCGCGCATCATAGGGGACGGGCTCTTGTCCGACGACGCCATGCGTGGCCATCAGGGTGATGGTCACGATGGCGAACGACCCAACAATGGCTGCGCGCATGAAGCCTCCCATTACGTGATCTGAGTGTTGAGTGCCTTGAAAAACGATCGCTCGGCGTGTCGCCACGCGTCGAGCACGCGCAGGGCGTATCCCGTCGGGCGGTAGAGGCGGCGCGGCAGTCCGATGGCGCCCTCGGGCAGCGGTTCCTGCCGCGATTCGAGATAGCCCTTTTCCTGCATCCGGCCGAGCGTCACGTAGACGGTTCCGCGCTTCAACCGGCCGCCCGACTGTTCCACCATCTGCAGGCCGAACAACTCCCCGTGCTCGGTGAGCAGTTCGACAATCATCCGCTCGGTCGCCGAGAACTTGGGTAAATCGCCAATCACACCAGCTATTATCGGTCTTACATTATGTAAGTCAAGAGGAGAGTTTCGCCGGCTCGTGCCCTATACTCCGAACCCAGTGAAGCGCCTTCTCGCCGGCCCGGTCGTTGTCTGCCTGCTCGCCGTGACCTTGTCGGCTCAGCAATCAGCCAAACCAGCGCCGGCCGTCACACCCGTCGCCGCGCACACAACCGGCATGACGGCGTCTGCGCAAGCGGAGCTGGTGTCGCAGTACTGCGCGACCTGTCACAGCGAGCGCGGCAAGGCCGGGGAGCTCTCGCTGGTCGGCTGGGACACGCGGCGCGCATCGGAGCACCGCGACCTCACCGAGAAGATGATCCACAAGCTCCGCGCCGGCATGATGCCGCCGGCCGGCGCCCGTCGTCCGCCCGAGGCCGCGCTCGCGTCGTTTGTCGGCGCGCTCGAAGCGCGCATGGACGCGCTGGCCGCGGCCAATCCCGATCCGGGATGGCGGCCGTTCCAGCGGCTCAACCGCGCCGAGTACACGCGCGAGATCAAACACCTGCTTGGCCTCGACGTCGACGTCACGGCGTTCCTGCCGCCCGACACGATCAGCGACGGCTTCGACAACGTCGCCGACGTGCAGACGTTCTCGCCGACGCTGATGGAGGGGTACCTCCGGGCCGCGAGCCGCATCGCGATGCTGGCGGTCGGCGATCCCGACAGCTCCGCGACGCAGGCCACCTTCAAGTTGCCGAAGACGGCGTCGCAACTCGAACGCGCGGACGGCGCGCCGCCGGGCACGCGCGGCGGTATCTCGGTCGATCACACGTTCCCGGCCGACGGTGAGTACGTCTTCAGTATGGACTTTTTCGCCGAGCCGCTCGGCCTGCTCTTCGGCAGCACGACGCCGGGCGAACAGATCGAAGTGTCGCTGGACGGCGCGCGCCTGGCGCTGTTCGACATCAATCCGCGCATGAGCGAGGAGAAGACGGGGCTCACGCTCAAGACCGCCCCCCTCCACGTGAAGGCCGGCTCACACCGCGTGACGGCCGCCTTCATCCAGCGGTTCGAAGGGTTGATCAACGACCTGATTGCGCCGATCGATCACACGATGGCCGACACGGAAATCGGGACCGCCTTCGGCATCACGACGCTGCCGCACCTGCGCAGTCTCAGCGTGATCGGCCCGCACCGCGTGACCGGCGTGTCCGACACGCCCAGCCGCCGGACGGTCTTCACCTGCCGGGCGACCTCCGCCGCCGAAGAGACCTCGTGCGCCGACGAGATCGTCCGCACCCTCGCCACGCGCGCCTTCCGGCGCCCCGTTTCCGACCACGACGCGGCGCGGTTGATGGGGTTCTACGCCCGCGGCCGCAAGGAGCGCAGCTTCGAGTTCGGCGTGACGAAAGCGCTCGAGGCGATTCTCGCCAGCCCGCAGTTCCTGTTCCGCGTCGAGGAAGTGCCCCGCCTTCGCTCGGCGAGCTTCGGCGCGGCAGGCTATCGCCTGGGTGAGTACGAGTTGGCCTCGCGGCTGTCGTTCTTTCTCTGGGGCACGGGTCCCGACGACGAGCTCCTGAAGGTGGCCGGGCAGGGGCGCCTGTCGCTGCCGGGCGCGTTGTCGCGGCAGGCGAAGCGGATGCTCGCGGCGCCGCGCGCCGATGCACTCGCCACCCGCTTTGCCTCGCAGTGGCTGCGCCTGCAGGACCTCGAACGGGTGATCCCGGATCCGATCCTGTATCCGTACTCCGATCACACGCTCTCGCTCGCGCTGCGCCAGGAAACCGAGTTCTTCTTCGAGAGCCTGGTCCGCGAGGATCGGAGCCTGCTGGAACTGCTGACGGCCGACTACACCTTCGCCAACGAGCGGGTGGCGCGGCATTACGGCATTGCCAATGTGACCGGCAACAGGTTCCGTCGCGTCACGGTGCCGGACCATCGCCGCGGCATTCTCGGACATGGCAGCGTCCTCACGCTGACGTCAATCGCCGATCGCACGTCTCCGGTGATGCGCGGCAAGTGGGTGATGGAAGTGCTGCTCGGATCGCCGCCGCCTCCGCCGCCGCCCAACGTGCCGGCGCTCGAAGAGACGAAAGGCACCACCGACACCGGCCGCACGCTGTCGGTCCGCGAGCGGATGGAGCAGCACCGCAGCAACCCCGCGTGCACCTCCTGCCATCGCGTGATCGATCCGCTTGGCCTGGCGCTCGAGAACTTCGATGCCACCGGCAAGTGGCGCATCAAGGACGGCGGCGCGCCCGTGGACGCCGGCGGCCAGCTGTTCGACGGCACGACCATCGACGGGCCCGCGGGCCTGCGGGGCGCGATCCTGCGGCACAAGGACGCGTTCCTCCTGAGTTTCACCCGCAGCCTGATGACCTACGCGCTCGGCCGGCGCGTCGAGGCCGCGGACATGCCCACGGTGCGCCGGATCATCCGGTCGGCCGAAGCGCAGGACTACCGCCTGAGCGCCTTCATCGCCGGCGTGATCGAATCGAGCGCCTTCCAACGGGTGCGGAGGCCCGCGCCGGAGACGACCACCGATGTTCAACACTAGACGTGCGCTGTCCCGCCGGACGATGCTCAAAGGAATCGGCGCCTCGATCGCGCTGCCGTTCCTCGACGCGATGGCGCCGGCGGGCTCCGCGCAGGGTCGCACGCCCGTGCGCCTGATCGCCATCGAAATGGTGCATGGCGCCGCGGGCAGCACCGCCTTCGGCATCAAGCAGAACATGTGGGCGCCGGCCGCGACGGGGAGTGCGTTCGACCTCAGGCCCACGAGCATGCGCGCGCTCGAGCCGTATCGCGACTACCTCACAATCGTCAGCAACACCGACGCGCGCAACGCCGAGGCCTTTCTGCCGCCAGAGATCGGCGCCGATCACTTCCGCACGGCGGCCGTGTTCCTGACCCAATCGAAGCCAAAGCAGACGCAGGGGTCCGACGTGTTCGCGGGCACGTCCTTCGATCAGATCTACGCGCACAGCGCCGGCCAGGCGACGCCGATCCCATCGATGCAGTTGTGCATCGAGAACGTCGATCAGGCGGGCGGCTGTTCGTACAACTACTCGTGCGTCTACACCGACACGATCAGCTGGGCGTCGCCCACCGATCCGCTGCCGATGATCCGCGACCCGCGCGCCGTCTTCGACCAGCTCTTCGGCGTCGGCGCCACGCCCGCGGCGCGGCGCGCCAGGCGCACGGACGATCAGAGCATTCTCGACTGGGTCACCGAAGCGGTGACCGACCTGAAGCGCCGGCTGGGCGCCGCCGACCGCGCGCGGCTGGCCGACTACCTGGACGACGTGCGCGAGATCGAGCGGCGGATTCAGAAGGTCGAGGCGGCCAACCAGGCAGGAGAGCCGCGCGAGCTGCCGGGCGCCCCCGTCGGGGTTCCCGATTCGTTCGAGGGTCACGTGAAGCTGATGTTCGACCTGCAGGCGGTGGCCTTCGCGGCCGACACGACCCGCATCTTCTCGTTCAAGCTCAGTCGCGACGTCTCGAACCGCGTGTTCGCCGCCAGCGGATCGACCGCCGCCTTCCACACCGGCTCGCATCATCTCGATCGGGAAGAACGGATCACGGACTTCCAGAAGATCAACACCTACCATGTGGGCCTGGTCACGCACCTGCTCGACAAGCTCAAGCAGACGCCGGACGGGGCCGGCAACCTCCTCGACAACGCGCTCGTCATCTACGGATCGGCGATGGGCAACTCGAACCTGCACAACCACAAGCGGTGTCCGCTCTTCTTCGCCGGCAAGGCCGGCGGCGCGCTCAAGGGGAACCTGCACATCCGCGCGGCCGACGGCACGCCGATGGCCAACGCGATGCTGACGGCGCTGCAGGGCCTGGGCGTCGAGGTCAGCCAGTTCGGCGACAGCACGGCGGTGCTCGATCTCAATACGGTGAAGTCGTGATGAAGGCTGTGGTCCTCGCCCTCGCGCTTGCGGGGGGCTTCAGTGCGTCTGATGGCACCGTGGCCGACGCGGCGAAGGCCCGCGATGTGGCCGCAGTCCGCGCGCTGCTGAAGCAGGGCGCCGATGTCAACGCCGCGCAAGGCGACGGCATGACGGCGCTGCACTGGGCGGCGTCGCTCGGCGACTCCACGCTGACGCAGATGCTGATCTCGGCCGGGGCCAACGTGCGCGCCACCACGCGTCTCGGCGGGTTGACGGCCCTGCACATGGCCAGCCAGGCCGGCCATGCGCCGGTGGTGGCGGCGCTGGTCGCCGCGGGCGCCGATCCGAATCTCGCCACGTCGACCGGTGCCTCTGCCCTGATGCTGGCCGCGCGCTCCGGGAGCGCGGAGACGGCGACGCGGCTGGTTGAGGTCGGCGCCGACATCAACCGCGCCGAGAAGACCTTCGGCCAGACCGCCCTCATGGTGGCGGCGGGCCTCGACCGCGCCGACCTCATCCGGCTGCTGCTCTCGCGCGGCGCGGATTGGAAGGCGGCCTCATCGGTCGCCGACCTCAAGGCGCTCACGGCCCCGGCGGAACAGGAAGGCCGGCCGCAGGCGGCGGCCGGCGGCGGCGGATCGCGCGTCGATGTGGCCGGCGTGACCCGCGGCTACCGCTACAACGAGCTGATCGGATCGCAGGGCGGGCTCACCGCCCTCCACTTCGCCGCCCGGCAGGGCAGCGCCAACGCCGTGCGGGCGCTCGTCGGAGGTGGCGTCGACGTCAACCAGGTGAGCCCCGGCGATCGCGCCACGCCGCTGCTGGTTGCGATCATCAACGGGCATTTCGACCTGGCGGCCTACCTGATCGAACACGGCGCCGATCCGAACCTGGCGAGCGACGCCGGCGTCTCGCCCGTCTACGCGACGCTCAACGTCCAATGGGCGCCGGTCGCCGCGTACCCGCAGCCGCGCGCGCACCTGCAGCAGGCGCGGACCTATCTCGATCTGCTGGCGCTGCTGCTCGACCGGGGCGCCGATCCGAACGCGCGGGTCCGGCGGAAGGTCTGGTACTCCGGCTACAACTTCGATCAGTCCGGCGTGGACGAGGCGGGCGCCACCGCATTCTGGCGCGCGTCGTACGCCAGCGACGTTGCCGCCATGAAACTGCTGGTGTTGCGCGGCGCCGATCCGTCGATTCCCACCACCCGGCTGTTCTCGCGCCGCGGTCCCGAGGATCCGCAGGCCGGCGCCGACAAGTCAGGGCTGCCCGTGATTCCCATCGGCGGTCCCGGCGCGACGCCGCTGCACGCGGCGGCGGGGCCGGGCTACGCGATGGGCTTTGCCGGCAACTCGCATCACTACGCGCCGGGCGGCATGCTGCCGGCCGTGAGGTACCTCGTCGAAGAGCTCGGCGCCGACGTCAACGCCGTCGATCCGGACGGCAACACCGTGGTCCACAACGCCGCAGCGCGCGGCGACACGGAGATGATCCGCTATCTCGTCTCGAAGGGCGCGGACGTGAAGAAGGTGAATCGCGCCGGCCAGACGACGATCGATGTGGCCAACGGACCGGTGCAGCGCACACAGCCGTATCCCGGGACGATCAAGCTGCTCGAGAGCCTGGGCGCCGTCAACAACCACAAGTGTGTCTCTTGCTAGGCACCCAAGGCACCGTACGCACCGTACGCACTATTGCTTTTTGACGTTCCACGTGCCGCTGCAGGTTGCGCCGGTAATCGAGCAGCTCCACGATCCCAGCGCGCCGGCCCGGCCGGCGTCATCCGCCCAGAATCGCCCGCCCCATCGACACGTGGCGCCCGCCACGGCCGCGGCGCCGGAACTCACCTGGCCGGAAGCGGTGACCGTGCCCGATCCCGTTCCCCCGGACGTGATCGCAATGGTCCCGCTGCTCACGGTCATCGAGACCGCGCCCGGCGTCGCCACCGTTGCTTCGCCGGGACTGCTGCACGACCCGTTCACGCTGCCCGAGTACAGGCCGTTGAACCTCGCGATCTCCGGCGGCGGCAGCGTGACCGACAGGATGGGCAGGATCTGCTGCGTGCCGGCGGCCGCGAGCCATCGCGCCGTCGAGCTGATCCCGAGTCCCTGGTAGGCGATCACCGGCCTCGTGTTCGCCGGCACGCGTTGCGGCGGCGCCGCCACCACCACACCCTGCCGTGGGACCGTGGCCGACGGACCGTTCGGCGCATTGGCCGCCTGTTCGTACTCGGCGGCCAGCTGCACGGCGGCGTTGATCCCGCTCGTGATCGGCAGTCCGAGGAACGTGAAGTTGTCGAGGATCGACAGGCCGAGGTCGGTGAACGTCGAACCAGCCGACGGCAGGGCAGCGCCGGTTGCGTACGCCGACACGTGCGAGGTGACCGGTCCCATCGCGAGGCCCAGGCCGGTCGCCGTCGCCTCGCTGACGATCCCCGCCGCGCCGATGCCGGCCGCCGCCTGGCCGCCGAGCACAGAGAGCGGCATGCCGTACGCGAGCGCGGCGCCCGTCTGGATCATCGCCGGCCCGCGCGTCGCCAGCGGGTCGTAATAGCCGTGGAGCGAGCAGAACATCTGGTCGGCCTGAGGATCCCCGGTCGTCGGCGGACAGGTGACGGCGGCGGGGGCCGCCGCGGCGGCCCCCGCCACGGCCGACAGTTCCGCGGACACTTCCTTCGCGATCGCATACGCGATGCGATCCGACACGCGTAGCGCGTCGCTGGTGACGACGAACGGATCGCCGTTGGTCGTCGCCAGCGTCATCGTGCGGCCGGGGTCGCCCGCGATCGCCGTCGCGACATCGATCATCGCCTGCCACTCGGCATCGAGCGCGCGCGAGCGGTCGACGACGCGCGCGAACCGCGGGTTCGCGGCCAGCGCCGCCCGCAGGATGCCCTGCACGTCCCGGGTGAGGAGCAGCCACGCCTTCGTGAGCGCGCCCGGCGGCGCGCTGGTCGACGGCGCGGGCTCGATCGTCAGGCCGCCGAGCACGTTCGAAGTGACCACCGCGGTGGCGGAGACCTGTACGACCTGCACCTCGGCCACGACCGGCACGTCGAACAACCGCGAGGTGGCCGTCTCGACCAGCGGCGGCACGACGATCTTCAGCGCGACCGCATTGGCGAAATAGGCCGGCACGCTCACGGCGACACCGCCGCGCGGGGCGACGACCACGCTGATGGCGGCGTTGGCGGGGTCGAAACCGTTGCCGTTGACGACCAGCGAGCCGAGCGTGGCCACGGTCTGCCGGTCGAGGGCGGTGAGGGAGATCGAGCTTTGCGCGGCCACGGACACCGCGCACAGGGCCAGGACGATCGCGGAGGCGCCGGCGCGTCTCATGGCTGGGCCGACGCTAGGCTAAACCCCGGCGGCCCACAAAGCAAGCCAGCCGGAGTCAAGAGTGCAGAGTTGAGAGTTCAGAGTTGAGAGTTAAGAGCCAAGAGCGGCGACGGCGGCGTCGGCCTGTTCGTGCGCGTGATACGAGCTGCGCACGAGCGGACCCGCCTCGACGTGCACGAAGCCCATGCCGAGGGCAATACGCTTGAGCTCGCGGAACTCGTCCGGGTGGTAGTAGCGCGTCATCACCGCGTGCCGGTCCGAGGGGCGCAGGTACTGGCCGAGCGTCAGGATCGAGACGCCCACCGCGCGCAGGTCCCTGAAGACCTCGACCACTTCGTCGTGCTCTTCGCCCAGGCCCATCATCATGCCGGTCTTGGTCGGGATGGCCGGCGTGAACGCGCGCGCGCGGTCGAGCAGCTCGAGCGTGCGCCCGTACTTGCCGCCGGATCGCACGGCGCGATACAGGCGCGGCACCGTCTCGGTGTTGTGGTTGAGCACGTCGGGCCGGGCGCGCAGCACCGTCTCGAGCGGCCCGGCCTCGCCCTTGAAGTCGGGAATCAGCACCTCGACGCGGCAGTCAGGCAGCCGGCGCTTGATCTCGCGGATCGTCGCGGCGAAGCTGGCGGCCCCGCCGTCCGCCTGGTCGTCGCGATCTACTGAGGTGATCACCGCGTACTTCAGCGCCATCTTCTCGACGGCCTCACCGACCCGGCGCGGCTCGTCGATGTCGAGCGTCGCCGGCCGGCCGTGCGCGACGGCGCAGTAGGTGCAGGCCCGGGTGCAGACGTCGCCGAGGATCATGAAGGTGGCCGTGCCGTGATGCCAGCACTCGCCGATGTTGGGGCAGTGGGCATCCTCGCACACGGTGTTGAGCGCGAGGTCGCGCATGATGCCGCGCAGCCGCAGGTAGTTCTCCGACCCCGGCGCGCGGACTTTCAGCCAGTCCGGCTTCGGTTCACGCCTGCCCGCCGTAGCCTCGGCGGAGGTGGGGGGGGTCACGAAATGCAGGCGCGATTCGACCATCTTTGATCCAGTGTAACTGAAAAGGCACATCGAATGATCTAATGAGCTCGTGATCGGTTGATCAATCTGTCGAACTTATGAACTGTTGATCTGGTGATCGATCTTGTGATCTAAGTGATGATCGAGAACATTGCCATGCCTCTGACCGCGGGGTATGGCGATTCCTGCGACGCTTCCGAGCGCCAGTCGGCGAAATCCGCCCGATCTCTGACGGTACGACCGATGCAGCGGCTTGGGCCATGGATAGAGAGGAACTCGAAGCAAGAACAAAAGCCTTTGCCGTCGCCGTCATCGCGGTTTGCGATTCCATCCGCGCCCATCCCGAGGGGAAGACCGCGGCTAAACAGCTACTGGACTGTTCCTCGTCGGTCGGAGCAAACTATCGGGCAACGTCCCGCGCGCGATCGCGCGCGGAATGGATCGCCAAGTTGGGGACCGTCGTGGAAGAGGCCGACGAATCGGCCTACTGGCTGGAGGTGGCAGACCAAGCGGGGCTAGGTGACCGGACAACGGTGAGGCGCCTGCTCATCGAAGCCCGTGAACTCCGCGCGATCTTCGCCAAGTCGTACGCGACCTCGCGCCGGAATCACCGAAGGGGCCGCTCAAAGGATCAATCACAAGATAGATCAAAAGACTGATCAGTAGATCCCAAGATCAACAGCTCAATAGACAGATCACCAGATCGCCAGATCACGAGATCAAAAGATGCCAACATTAGCAATAACCTGGTTAGGCCATTCGTCCTTCCGCCTGAGAACGCCGGGTGGGAAAGAGATTCTCTTCGATCCCTGGTATACGGGCAATCCCGTGTTCGTCGAGGCCTCGCGGCCGAAGGCGGCGGACCTCATCCTCGTGTCGCACGGTCACAGCGATCACATCACCGACGCCGCCGCGATGGCGAAGGCGACCGGGGCCACCGTCGTCGGCATCTGGGAGGTGGCGACCTGGCTCGGATCGAAAGGCGTTCAGCACATCGAGCCGATGAACAAGGGCGGGACGATTACGGTCAAGGGCCTCCGCATCACCATGACCGACGCGCGTCACAGCAGCAGCTTCGACGACAACGGTTTCGTCTACCTGGGCGAGCCGGCAGGATTTGTCGTGAAGCTGGAGAACGGCCAAACGATCTACTTCGCCGGCGACACGTCGCTGTTTGGCGACATGAAGCTCGTCGGCGAGCTCTACAAGCCCGACATCGCGTTCCTGCCGATCGGCGATCGGTTTACCATGGGGCCCGACACCGCCGCCATGGCGGCGCAGTGGCTCGGCGTCAAGCAGGTGGTGCCGATGCACTACGGCACGTTCCCGCTCCTCACCGGCACGCCGGAGCTGCTCGAGCAACAGCTGGCGGGGACGGGGATCGAGGTACTGAAGCTGAAGCCCGGTGAAACGGCTCAGTAGCTATTTCTTGAGGAGCCCGCCGACCAGGTAGTCGGCAAAGGCATCGCCAATCTGATCGGACTTGGCGGGGCCCTGCGGGTCGAACCACTTCGGGATCCAGTTGACGGCGCCCATCATCGCAAACTCGATCAGCTTCGGATCGCCGGTGCGGAAGACCTCCTGGTCGATCCCTTGCTGGATGATCTCGCGGATGCCGTGGTCGAACTCGTCGCGCTTGGCGATCACCTTCTTCAGCAGCGGCGGCGACAGCGCCTCGGGATCGAGCGTCAACGCGCTGGCGTGCAGCTCGTCGAGAATCAAATGCACGAACGCGAGCACGAGCCGCCGCAGCTTGGCCTCGGGCGACGACGATTCGACCTGCACGTCGGCCATCAGCTTGAGCAGCAGGTCCAGCGAATAGTCGTGGCACGCGAAGAGAATCTCTTCCTTGTTCTTGAAGTAGTAGTAGAGGTTGCCCTTCGTCATCTCCAGCGCCGACGCGATTTCGTCGACGCTGGCGCCGTGATACCCGCGCCGGCGGAACGCGGCGGCCGCGCTCTTGAGGATCTCGATGCGCCGATCGGACGCGGTGGTGGCTTTGGCCATGGCTCAGGACGCGGGGTTGCGTTTCCAGGGGCACGAGGGGCGGAAGTTCAACCCGGCGCCTTTATATCACAGATTTGAACGAGCGTTTAAATTCGTAGTAAACTCCGCCCTGTGGATCAGACCGTTCCGGCCCCGACGGTGACTTTCGAGACCGCGCCCGACCAGTACAAGCACTGGAAGCTCACCATCGCCGGCAACATCGCGACGCTCGCGATGGACGTCCGCGAAGACGCGGGGCTGCGGCCGGCCGACTACAAGCTGAAGCTGAATTCCTACGACCTGGGCGTCGACATCGAGCTGGCCGACGCGCTGCAGCGGCTTCGCTTCGAACATCCCGAGGTGCACGCGGTCGTGCTCACGAGCCTCAAGCCCCGCATCTTCTGCGCCGGCGCCAACATCTTCATGCTCGGCACGTCGAGCCACGGCTTCAAGGTGAACTTCTGCAAGTTCACCAACGAGACGCGCCTCGGCATGGAGGACATGAGCGCCCACAGCGGGATCAAGTTCCTCGCGGCCGTCAACGGCGTGTGCGCCGGTGGCGGCTACGAGCTGGCGCTGGCGTGCGACGAGATCCTGCTCGTCGACGACGGCAGCGCGTCGGTGGGATTACCCGAGACGCCGCTGCTCGGCGTGCTTCCCGGCACCGGCGGGCTCACGCGCGTGGTCGACAAGCGCAAGGTCCGCCGCGATCTCGCGGACGACTTCGGCACGCTCACCGAAGGCGTGCGCGGCAAGCGCGCCGTCGAAGGCCGGTTCGTCGACGCGGTCTACCCGACGAGCAAGTTCCAGGACGCCGTGGCCCGGCGCGCGCAGGAGCTGGCCGCGCAGTCGGATCGTCCGGCCACCGGCCCGGGCGCCCGGCTGGGACCGCTGGCCCCGGCGATCTCCGGCGACGTCATTCAATACCAGTACGTAAAGGGCAGCATCGACCGCGTGAAGCGCGTCTGCGATCTGACCATCGCCGCGCCCGATGCCCCGCAGCCGTCAACGCCCGACGCCTTCCTCAAGGCCGGCGATCGGGCCTGGGCGATCCGCGCGTTCCGCGAGCTGGATGACGCGCTGCTCCGGCTGCGCCTGAACGAACCGGAAATCGGGATCATCGTGCTGAAGACCACCGGCGATCCCGCGGCGGTGCTCGCCGTCGACGAGGCGTTGCACGCGCATGCGTCGCACTGGCTCGTGCGCGAGATCATCGGATTGATCCGCCGCACGCTGAAGCGCGTGGACCTCACGTCGCGCAGTTTCTTCGCCCTGATCGAACCTGGCAGCGCCTTCGCCGGCACGCTGTTCGAGCTGGCCCTCGCCGCGGATCGCGCCTACATGCTCAACCACCCGGACGAGCCCAACACGATCGAGCTGTCGGTGATGAACGGCGGCGCCTATCCGATGAGCAACGGGATCTCGCGGCTGCAGGTGCGGTTCCTCGGCGAGCCGGACTCGGTGGGCACGGCGCTGGCGCACGACGGCCCCTTCGATGCGCACCAGGCGCTCGAGGCCGGCCTCGTGTTCTCCGCGCCCGACGACATCGACTGGGATGACGAGGTGCGCATGGCGCTCGAGGCGCGCGCGGCGTTTTCGCCCGACGCGCTCACCGGCATGGAGGCCAACCTGCGCTTCGCCGGGCCGGAAACCATGGAGACGAAGATCTTCGGCCGCCTGACGGCGTGGCAGAACTGGATCTTCCAGCGCCCCAACGCGGTGGGCGAGCGCGGGGCGCTGATGACCTACGGCCGCGAAGGCCGGCCGTCGTTCGACTTCAAGAGGACGTAATGATTTCCAGCGAACGTATCCCCAACAACGTCGACCTGGCCGGCAACAAGCGCCTGCAGCGGGCGCTCGAGCACTGGCAGCCGGCCTATCTCGATTGGTGGCGCGACATGGGGCCGCCCGGGTTTCAGGACAGCCACCGCGTCTACCTGCGCACCGCGGTGAGCGTCGACGCGGCGGGCTGGGCGCACTTCGACTTCGTGAAGCTCCCCGAGTACCGCTGGGGCATCTTCCTCGCGGAGCCGACGCCGGATCGGCGGATCGGCTTCGGCGACTTCAAGGGCCAGCCCGTGTGGCACGAGGTGCCCGGCGAGTTCCGCAACCAGCTCCGCCGCCTGATCGTGATCCAGGGCGACACCGAGCCGGCCAGCGTCGAGCAGCAGCGGTCGCTCGGCGCGCACTGTCCGAGCCTGTACGACCTGCGCAACCTGTTTCAGGTGAACGTCGAGGAAGGCCGCCACCTCTGGGCCATGGTCTACCTGCTGCACTCGTACTTCGGGCGCGACGGCCGCGAAGAGGCCGAGGCCCTGCTCGAGCGGCGCAGCGGCAACGACGACACGCCGCGTATGCTCGAGGCCTTCAACGAGCCCATCGACACCTGGCTCGACTTCTTCGCGTTCACGATGTTCACCGATCGCGACGGCAAGTCGCAGTTGCTGTCGCTGTCGGAAAGCTCGCTCGATCCGCTGGCGCGGACCACGCGCTTCATGCTGACCGAAGAGGCACACCACATGTTCGTCGGCGAAACCGGGATCGCCCGCATTCTCGAACGCACCTGCCAGCTGCTGCGCGAGTCGGGCTTCTCGGGCGACGTGCGCCGGTCCGGCGGCATCGACCTGCCGCTGGTCCAGAAGTTCGTCAACTTCTGGTTCAGCCAGAGCCTCGATCTCCATGGCAGCGAAGTGTCCAGCAACGCGGCCGCCTACTTCTCGAACGGCCTCAAGGGCCGCGCCGAGGAGGACAAGTTCGGTGACGACCACGTGCTGGCGGCGAACATGTACATGCTCGACCTGCTGGACGCGAGCGGCCGCATCACCAGGGAGGAAGTGCCGATGCGCAACGCGCTGAACGAGGTGCTTCGCGACTGGTATGTCGGCGACTGCCAGGCCGGCGTCGATCGCTGGAACAAGCGCGTGCTCGAGGCGCACGGCATGTCGGATCGGATCGTCCTGCCGTCCCGGAAGTTCAACCGCCGCGTCGGGGTGTATGCGGGCAGGCACTTCGACCCGATGGGCAACATCCTGACGCCCGAGGAATGGGAGCGCCAGAAGCCCGAGTGGCTGCCGACCGCCGCCGACAAGGCGTTCCTGCACAGCCTGCAGGTCACGCCGGTGTACAAGCCGGGGCAGTTCGCCAACTACATTGCGCCGCCCCAGCGTGGCATCAACCGGCAGCCGATCGACTTCGAGTACGTGCGGACCGAGGGCTAAGAAGGCAGAAGGCAGAAGGCAGAAGGCAGAAGGCTACTGGATGACGATCCGGCCCTGGAGGCCGGTATTCTCCGGCAGGTTGTGATCGTGGAAGCCGCAGGTCCGCACGGTGTTCAGGTTGCCCGTCGTGCGCTGCTGGCCCGGCGTGAGGAAGCCCACCTGGTTGATCTCGGGGCACTGCGTGTGCTCCGGATGCGGATCCGACGACATGTCGTGCGCCAGCGTGTGGTTGTTGATGAACGTGACCCGTCCGCCGGGCGCGACCGTGACCGACGACGGGCTCACCGTGCCGTTGGCGCCGATCGTGATCGTGGCCGTCGACGGGTTGCCGCCCGTGCCGGGCGTTGTCGGCGTCGTCGGCGTCGTGGGTGTTGTCGGCGTCGAACCGCCGCCGCCGCACGCCGCCACCGTGGCCGCCGCCACCACCGCCGCCGCCACCGCCATCCACACCGATTGCCTCATACGCTCTCGCTCCCTCAGAAGAATTTGCGCGACAGGTTGAAGCCAACATACCAGTCGCTCTTCCCCGTGCCGCCCCGGGCCGCCTGGGCCAGCGTGGTGCCGAAGCCGTTGGAGAAGTTGATCTGGAAGAGGTGGCCGCCCGCGCGCTGCTCGATCCCGAAGCTCACCAGCGTGACGCCGGGCTTGAAGCCCGCGATGCGCGGCGACGCTTCGACGAACAGAAACGTGTTCCGGCGCGCGCGGATGCGGGCGCCCACGCCCGCCATCACCGTGTAGTCGTCGCCATCCACCCCGGTGATGTTGCTGTTGCTGACGACGGAGGGCTCGAGGTAGAGGGCGCCCTTGTCGCTGATCTCCCGCGACAGCACGAGCATCGCGCCCGGCGAGAACTCGTCGCTGAAATTGTCGGTGCCGTCGACGTTGACGACGATGCCCAGGCCGACGGGCGCGTTCTTCTGCGAGACGGCGTCGTACTGTCCCGAGAACTGGATGGTCCGATCCGAGGTGCGATAGACGCCGACCTGGCCGCCGCGGAACAGCCCGTACTTCAACTCGAGGCCGATCTGCGCGCCGCTGTCGAAGCCGAACGCGCGTTTCACGAGGTCGCCGAAGTCGCCGTCGCCGAGCGTGCGCAGGAAGCGGTGCGTCAGCCGGAACGCCATCTTCCCCTTGGGCAGCCGCAGGTTCGTCGGCATCGTCGCGACGTAGAAGTCCGGCTGGGCGTTGTTGGGGTCGCGGTCCGGATCGTCGTCTTGCGGCGGGGTGGCCGCGGCCGGCGCCGGGTCGGCCGGCGGCTGGGCCGCCGCTGGGATGGCGACGGCCGCGACGAGCAGGAGCGCCAGGACTGCGTGCAACGAGCGTGTCATCGAGTGGAGTCTCCTACCGCGCTTTCTTCGCGCTGACGACGAGCATACCCTTCATGTCCTCGTGGCCGTCGCCGCAGTACTCGGAGCAGACGATCGGGAACTGGCCGGGCGTCGAGGCGACAAAGTCGATGGTCACGGCCTTGCCGCCGCGCGGCACCGTCCTGGCGACCCTGAATTTCTTGATCTCGACGCCGTGCACGCCGTCGGCGGACGTGACGACGAGCCGCACGCGCTCGCCTTCGGTGACCTCCACCTGGGCCGGCTCGAAGCCGAATCGCTTGGCCACGACGTCGATGACGCGTGGCGCAGAAGCCGTGGCGGGGTCCTGATGGGCATACGACATCGCTGCCACTCCCAACAAGAGCGCCGTCCCCGCCACGGCAACTGAATCCGCAAAAAGGGTCGGTCGAACGAACACCGCAGACATGTAAGCAAGGGTGATGCCTGATTCGGATTTGCCTGGAGGCCGGGACTTTAGTCCCGCCGGGGCGCGATCCCGGAGCCAACGCCGTGTGCGGAGTTGTCGCGTGGCGTAAGAACTTACGCTGAGCGTAAAGGCGCGGTCAGCCGTCGATGCGGTACTTGGCGAGGTAATGGCTCAAGGCGCGCTGGCTGATGCCCATCAGTTCCGCGGCCTCCTTCTTCACCCCGCGCGCCTGCTCGAGCGCCCGGCGCATGGTCTCGCGTTCGGCCCACTCGAGGTTCTGGTGCAGCTTGAGCGACGGCACCGCGGCGGTCGCCGGCGTGGCGGTCGCGCTCATCAGCCACACCGTGCGGCTGGTCAGCACCGGGCCGGTGGCGAGCACCACGGCGCGCTCGATCGTGTTTTCGAGCTCGCGGACGTTGCCGGGCCATTCGTACCGCGTCAGCTCGGCCAGCGCCTTCTCGTCCACGCCCTCGATCGTCTTGCCGGTCCGCTCGGCGAACCGCCGCACGAAGTGATCGACGAGCATCGGGATGTCCTCGCGCCGCTCGCGCAGCGGCGGCATCTCGACCGGGATGACGTTGAGGCGGTAGAACAGGTCTTCGAGGAAGCGGCCGTCGGCCACCAGCTGGCGCAGGTCGCGATTGGTCGCCGCGATCACGCGCACGTCGACGCGTTGCGTGCGCTCGGCGCCGAGCGGCTCGAACTCGCGCTCCTGCAGCACGCGCAGCAGCTTCGACTGCACGGTCAGGCTGATGGTGCCGATCTCGTCGAGGAAGATGGTGCCGCCATCGGCGAGGGCGAAGCGGCCCTTCTTGGTGAAGGTGGCGCCGGTGAACGCGCCGCGGACGTGCCCGAAGAGCTCGGATTCGAGCAGCGTCTCGGGGATCGCCGCGCAGTTGACCTTGATCATCGGCATGCTGCGCTGGGCGCTGCGCGCGTGGATGGCGCGCGCCACCAGCTCCTTGCCGGTGCCGGTCTCGCCGGTGAGCAGCACCGTGCTCTTCGACTCGGCCACCAGTTCCGCCCGCGCGATCACGTCGCGGATCGGGCGGCTGCGGCCGATGATGCCGTAGTGGTCGAACTCGGCGTCGCGCTCGCTCAGGAGGTAGCGCAGCCCGGTCCGCGCCCGCTGGTCCTCGAGCGCGCGGCGCGCGAGCACGAGCAGCTCCTCGACTTCGAACGGCTTCTGCAGGTAGTCGCGGGCGCCGAGCTTCATCGCTTCGACCGCGCTCTCGATGCTGCCGTGCGCCGTCATCATGACGATGGCCGGCCGTTCCGATTCCGGCGTCGAGGCGGTCATCTCGCGGATCACGTCGAGGCCGGTGCGATCGGGCATGAGGAAATCGATCACCAGCAGGTCGAACGCCCGCTCGCTGAGGCAGCGCGCGGCCTCGCGGGCGTTGGCCGCCGTCACCACTTCGTGCCCGTCGTCGCGCAGGGCGCGGCCGAGGGTCTTGAGGATCTTTTCCTCGTCGTCGGCGAGGAGGATGCTGCCAGCCATAGTCAGGAGTCGGATCCGGGCGCGTCGCCGATCTCGACGCGGAAGTCGGTGCCCGCGCCGAGCGTGGTGGCCACGCCGATCGACCCGCCGAGGCCTTCGACGATGTTCTTGGCGATGGCGAGGCCGAGTCCCGTGCCCGCGCGCCTCGTCGTGAAGTATGGATCGAAGATGCGCGGCAGATCATCCTCCGCGATGCCGCGGCCGTTGTCGCGGATGGTCACCGCCACGCGGCGATCGCCGATGCGCTGTGTCACCAGGCGCACGCGGGCGGACGGCGGCGCCGCGGCGGCCTGGGCGTCCTTGGGCGGCTCCACCGCATGCTGCGCGTTGGTGAGCAGGTTCACCAGCACCGTCCGCAGGCGCTCGCCGTCGGTGACCAGGTCGGGGAGCGACGGCGCCAGGTCGAGCGTGACCTGCCCGGCCCCCTCACCGGCGCCGGCGGCGGCCGCCGCATCGCGGCACACGGCGTTGACGTCGGTCGGCGCGGGATCGAAGCGGATGGGGCGCGCCACGTCGAGGACGTCGTTGACGAGGCTGTTCAACCGGTCGATCTCCTCGTCGATGTCCTGGGCCGCGTCCCGCACGTCGGCGGGGCTGGCGCCGTCACGGTCGAGCGTCCTGAGCGCGCCCTTGATGATCATCAGCGGGTTCCTGACCTCGTGCGCGATCACCGTGGACAGCCGGCCGAGCGACGACAGGCGCTCGCGCTGGCCCGCTTCCCGCTGGAACCCCGCAATCGAGTCGGTCAGCGAGTTGAACGTCGTCGCCAGCATGTGCGCGTCATCGTCATCCCAGCCGCCGCGCGGCTTGGTGGCGATCTTGCGGCTGAGGTCGCCGGTGGCGGCCAGGTGCCGCATGTGGTCGGTGATGGCCGCCAGCGGGCGCGTAATCGTCCTGGCGACGGCATAGCTGACGACGATGGCCAGCAGCGTGGCGCCGAGGGCAATGGCGCCGAGGGCCGCCTGGATGCTGCCGAGCGTGCGCATCCGCTCGCTGCGCGACCGCATCACGATGGCCGCCGGATCGGTGGCGCCGTTGCCGGTCCCGAGCGGCTGCACCTGCGCCACGTATTCTTCGCCGCCGATCAGCACGCGGGCCGGCCGTGTCGCACGCAACAGCGGGGCGAGCGTTTCGGCGGCGCCCGGTCCCAGCGTCGACGCGCGCACGGCCCCGGCCATCGCGAACGCGATGTCGGCGCCCGTGAGCAGCTTGAACTGCGCCGCGCGCCCGTCGTCGAGCAGGTAGCCGAGGCTGAGCACGCCCAGAATGTCGGGCCGCTCGATGCCGACGGTCACCGGCACGCTGACCACCTCGAGCACGCCGCGGGCGTGGGGCCAGAAGGCCGGAGAGACCACGCCGTCCATCGCCAGTTGCAGGTCGGGCGTGCGCTCGATGATCGCGGCGCGGTCGCCCGCTCGCGCCAGCGTCTCGCCGCGCCGGCCGGTGACGATGAGCAGGTCGGCCCCCGCCTGCTCCTGATAATCCTTCGCGATCGGTTCGATCGTCGGCGAATCCTGGGTGTCGACCGCCGACTTGAACTTCGGAAGGTCGGCAATGAGCCGGGCGGTGCGCGCGACATTGTCGAACTGGGTGCGCCGCTGCTCGTCGACGAGCGTCGCCGCCTCGGTCAGGTCGCGCTGGAGCTCGGCCTCGGTCTCGCGCGTCATCCGGGCGCTGATGAAGAACACGGCGGCGCCGATCGACAACATGGCCAGCAGCGCGCTCGCCAGGAAGATGCGGTTGGTAATCGATCCCAGGACCCGCATCACGGCACGACCATATCGACTTCGGCCCATCCCGTGGCGGGCACGACGACCGACCGCGTGACCCGGGCCTCGCCCTCGTACCAGCCGACCAGCGTGTAGGTGCCGGCCGGGACCAACGGCAGGTCGAAGCGCCCGTCGACATCGGTGACGTCGAAGAACGGGTGGTTGAACACCACGACGAACGCGTTCATGTGCGAGTGGATGTCGCAGAACACGCGGATCACGCCGGGACGGTCCATGCGCACCGATTTCGAGCGCCCGGCGGCGTAGCGGCCGAGGTCGAAACGCTGCGCCCGCGACAGCGAGAACACGTTGTGATAGGTGCGATCGCTGTTCGGGAAGTCGACGATGGTGCCGACCACCACGGCGAGCAGGTGCGGCACGAAGCGCTCGTTGCGCTGGTCCATCACGGCGCGCCCGGGTTCGCGTTCGTCGAAGGCCGCGCGCGGGGCGGTGTCGAGATACACGAGCCCGCGGCGCAGGTCGGGCAGATCGCGCGGTCCGGCCGCTCCGGCCGACGCCACATCCGGCCGCCGCTCGGCCGGCCGGGCGAGCCGGCGGATGTCGAGCCGCCCGCGAATGCCGCCCGGGGATGGAGTCGGTCGATCCTGGCTCCTGGGACTCGCTTCGCTCGTGGGAGAAATATCGGCAAGCAGCAGCACGCATCCGAGGAGCGCCGAAGGCGCGACCCCAAGGAGGCGGCGCCAGCCGCCGACTCCCACACGCGAACGAAGTGAGCGTGTCCTACCGAGCCGAAGGCGAGGCCTCTTTAGAACCAATAGAGCACCTGCGCGGTCATCATCGTGTCGCCCCGCACGCGCCCGCCGTCGCGGTGATTGCGCTGCCAGGCGCCTTTGATCTGGATGTTGCGCATGATCGAGTAGCCGCCGCCGGCCTCGATCCGCCACACATTCGAGTCCCAGGTCTGGGGCCCCCGCGTCGTCGAGAGGGTGCTGAAGTCGAGGCGATCCGCCCGGGCCGCGAGGTAGGCGCCCGGCGCGACCTTATAGCGGCCCTCGAGCAGGAACGAGGTGGCCACCAGGGGCCCCTCGATCATCGGCGCCGCGATCGCCGGCATCGCCCACGACGAGCGGATGGCCTCGCCCCGGACGAGCACGCGACCGGCCGAGAACTCCGCGTCGCCGCCCACCGCGGTCTGGTTCGGCCGCTCGGCCGTGCGCGCATCGAACGATCGATCGAGCCACGAGCCGCGCGCGGCCGACACGCCGAATGCCAGGGCCGGCGTCGGCCGCGTGACGACGCGGCCGGCAAGCTGGCGGCCGCCGTTGTTGTCCCGCAGCCGCGGATCCGAGAGCGAGCCCACGCTGATCGCGCCGGTCCACTCGAAGACGCCGTTCACGCCGTGCGCCTGGATGCCGGTGTCCCAGCGTGACGTGTTGACCATCGGGAGGCCCGGACCCGGCTCGGTGTTGCCGATGGGGAAGTTCGACAGCCATCCGCGCCCGCGCATTCGCACGAGGTCGTCGGCGTTGGCCGGCAGCGCATCGGAGCGGATCGACAGCAGGTACTGATACGCGAGGGGTTGCCCCACCAGCAGGTTGCCGCTGCCGTACGCCGTGCGCGTCATCGAGCCGAACGTCGGCGGGATGCGGCCGGCCTGCAGATCGAATCGCCGGCCGGGCCACGGACGGATCCGCAGGAACAAGCCATAGGCCTCGAGCACATGACCCTGGTCGAGCCGCACCTCGCCGAGCACCTGCACGTGATCGTTCGCGCGCACTTCGACCGAGACCCCCAGCCGGAGATTGCGGATGGCGCTGTATTCGTAGCTGGTGTAGTTGAAGAAACCGGGATCGTCCGGCGCGAGCGTGGCCGCAACTTCGGCGCCCAGCACGAAGTGTCCGCCGGCGAGGGAAATTGGTTGTTCGGGCAGCAGCTGCGCCGCGGCCTCGCGCGCCGGGCCGAGCGCGAGGATCCCGCCCAGCACCGAGCACCTCAGCACCGAGCACCTCAGCACCGAGCACCTCAGCACCGAGCACCTCAGCACCGAGCACCTCAGCACCGAGCACCCAAGCACCCGAGCACCCAAGCACCTAAGCACCCCAAAAGTATAATGCCCGCGTGTGGCTCACCCTGCTGCTCATGTGGTCGGCGATCGCGGCGGCCGCCACCGATCGCCTGGCGCAAACCGTGCCGCTGCCGGAGGGCCGAACGCTCGCGATCGAGGTCACCATCGGCTCGGTTCGCCTCGAGGGGTGGGATCGGCCCGAGGCCGAGATCGTGATCGAGCGCCAGGCGCCGACGGCCGACGCGCTCTCGCGATTGCCGGTCGCGATCGACGAGACGCCGGACCGTGTACAAGTCAGGGTGATTCAGGCCGCGGGCGGGACCGACCCCGCCCTGCGCGCCGACGTGCTGGTGCGCCTGCCTCGGCGGGCCCGCGTCGAGCGCGTGCAGGTGCTCGAAGGGACGGTTGCGATCGAGGGCTTCGGCGGCACGCTGACGGCCGACGTCCGCCGGGGGTCGATCGGGGGCACGAACCTGTCGGGCACGCTCAGGCTCGAAACCGGCATCGGATCCGTGGTGCTGTCGGGCGCGCGCCTGTCGCCCAACGGCCTCCTCCGGCTGCGCGCGTTCAACGGTGACGTGAAGCTCAGGCTGGCGGAACGGCCGGTCGATGCCCGCATCATGGCGCTCGCGCTCAACGGATCCATCCGATCCGGGATCCCGCTGACCATGAAGGACACGTGGGGGCCGAGGTGGGGAGAAACGACCCTGGGCAAGGGCGAGCCGGTGATCTCGATCGACGTGATCACCGGGACGATCGAGATCTCGCTGCCCTAACGGCGTTTCAGTCGCCGCTGCGCTTCGTCGTAGCGGTTCGAGCCCGCCGGCACCTTCGCGTACGCCTCCCTGGCCTTGACGGGATCGTTGAGGCGCCGCTCGTAGAGCTCGCCCAGGCGGAACCAGACGTCCATCGGGTTGTCGGGGAAGCGCGCGCCGAGCTCCTCGAGCACGAGGGCCGCGTCCTGGTGGCGGTTCATCTGCGTCAACATCGTCGCGAGGCGGTTGCGCGCGGCCATCGATTGCATGCCGTCGGGAAACTGCTCGATCAGCGTCCGCAGCGTGACCATCACCGCGGGCACTTCGATCTTGAGGACCGGATCGACCTCGCGGAGTTCCTTGCGCTCGTTTTCCACCCGGAGCTTGGTGTTCAGGGCGAGGTTCGCCTGCGGCGTGCCCGGGAACTCGCGCACGACCTCGTTCAGCAGCTCGCGCGACTGCTGCTGCGCGCGCGGCAGGCGCGAGCGGGCCAGAATGCCGGCGCGACGCATCTTGCTGTCGGCCGCGCGGCGATCGCCCGCGAACCGGCTTTCGAACTCGACGTAGGACGCCATCGCGTCTTCGAGGTGTCCGGATTTCTCGTGGAGTTCGGCGGCGAGCCACGACGCCTCGGCGCCGGCGCGGGAGCCGGGGTACTCGACGATGATCTGCCGCAGGTCGGCCAGCGCCTGTTCGTTCAGGTTGTTGGCGATCTTCGCGCGCGCGACTTCGAGCCGCTGCATCGCCTCGGCATCGCGCGAAACCACCGGGGCCGGCGCGACCGCGGGCACGGGCGGCCTGGCCGGTGCGCCCTTGGCCGTGGCGCCGGCCGCCGGACGCTTGACCGGCGCGGGTGGCGCGGAGGCGGGCGCGGCCGCGGCGATCGTCGGGGGACCGGCAGGTGTCGCGTTGACCGGCGTCACGTTGGCGGGCGCGACGGCGGCGGCTTCAGTCGCCGCCTGATCCGGCGGCGCAGCCGTGTCTCCGCCACGCGTGGCCACGTACGCCCCGACCGCCGCGGCGATCGCGGCGATCACGAGCACGCCGGCGCCCGCGCCCCACACGGCCGGTGATCGCACCGCCGACTTGGTGACCGCACTTAAAGGAGGCCTCGGCGGCGGCGTGCTGGCCGGCGGAATCGCGGCGGCGGTCACCGCCCCCGTCGCCGATTCGGGCGGCGCGGCAACCGTCGAGCCGGACGGCATCACGACCGTCGCCGCATCCGGATTCACGTTCAAGATCCCCGAGGCCGCCGCGACCTGCCGCGAGCTGGTGTCACGCCGCAGCCGCTTGAGGTCCGCACCCAGATCGGCCGCGGTCTGATAGCGCAGCGTGCGGTCCTTTTCGAGTGCCTTGGAGATGATGCGATCCAGCTCGGGCGGAATCGCGGCGTTCACCGTGCTCGGCGGCGTCGGCTCGCGATTGAGGATGCCGTCGAAGACCACCGCGGTCGTATGGCCGGGGAAACTCTGGAGGCCCGTCGCCATCTCGTACAGCACGACGCCGAACGAGAACAGGTCGGTCCGCGGATCGACGTCCTCGCCGCGCGCCTGCTCGGGCGACATGTACGCGATCGTGCCCACCGTGGTCCCGGCGATGCTCGTGAAGTGCTCGGGCACCCGCGTCTCGTGGCGCACGTCGAGGTGACGCGGCGATCGCCGGAAGTCCGGCGACAGTTTCGCCAGGCCGAAGTCCAGGACCTTCACCGGCCCGCGCCGCGTCAGGAAGATGTTGGCCGGCTTCACGTCCCGATGCAGGATGCCTTCGGTGTGCGCGGCATCGAGCGCATCGGCGACCTGCGCGCCGATGTCGAGCACCTGGCGCAAGTCGAGCGGTTTGCCCAACAGCCGCCGATCGAGCGGATCGCCGTCGAGCAGTTCCATCGCCAGATACAACTGCCCCTCGTGTTCGTCGAAGCCGTAGATGGTGCAGATGTTGGGGTGATTGAGCGCCGACGCGGTGCGCGCCTCGCGGCGGAAGCGCTCCACGGCTTCCTCGTTCGAGGCGCTGCCGGCCGGCAACACCTTGAGGGCGACCTGGCGCCCGAGTTTCAGGTCTTGCGCGCGGTACACCACGCCCATCCCGCCAGCGCCCAACTGGTCGAGGATGCGATAGTGCCCGAGGATCTGTCCTTCTAACGGGTTCGACACGGCGGAGTGCCATCGTATGCCTGTAACGCCTTGACAGGGAAGGGGGCCAACCGGTACAGTCAGAAATCTGAAACGTCGTTCCGTATAATGGAATCAGCCTCGTCCTCAGCACGCGTCCAGGCCGCCGCCACTTCCATCGACAAGGCCCTCAAGGTCTGCGAAGTCCTCAGCGGCGTGCCTCGCGGGATGAGCCTGTCGGATCTGGCCCGTGCCGTCCGCCAGCCGGCCTCCACCGTCCATCGCCTCCTCGCGGTCCTCAAGCGGCGCGGCTACGTTCGCAAAGATGACGAGTCGCAGCGCTACGGCCTGACCTTGAAGATGCTCGACCTGAGTTTCCGTTCGCTCGGGCAATCGGAATTACGTCTGCACGCGTACCCGATCATGCGCGAGTACGTCCTGCGCACGCCGTACCGCGGGTTCATCGCGATTCCGTCGAGTGGCGAGGTCACCTACGTGTGGAGCACCGGCCCGGACGAGGTGGCGATGCGGACCGTCTACGGGAAGGAAATGCCGGGGCACTGCGCGATCTATTTTTCGCCGCGCCAAGCCACGCGCCGCCTCAGTTGCCTGCGGCTCGCCACGTCCGCGGAATTGAGCAAGCCCGAGGCCACCGTCATTCGCCTCGGGCCGCCGCCGATGGAACCCGATGCGCTCCAGCGCCTGTTCTGCACCTGCGCGCCGGTGCGCGATTACACGGGGCAGGAAGTGGCCCGCGTCGGCGTGTTCGGGCACGGCGCCGACGATGGTCCCATCCTGACGGAACATCACCGCGGCGCGTGGGACCTGGCGCGCCGCATCTCGATGCGCCTCGGCCACGTGGCAGCCAGCGCGCTCGAAAGCACGGCATAACCCTGAACTCTGAACTTTGAACTCTGAACTCTTAACTACAAGGATCAGTAATGGCCTACATCATCACCGAACCCTGCATCGGCACCAAGGACTCCGCCTGCGTCGACGTGTGCCCGGTCGACTGCATTCACCCGCGGAAGGACGAAGCCGATTTCGAGGCCGCGACGCAGCTCTACATTCACCCCGACGAGTGCATCGATTGCGGCGCGTGCGTGCCGGCCTGCCCGGTGGAGGCCATCTTCGCCCTCGACGAGGTGCCCGAAAAGTGGAAGAACTACATCGAAATCAACGCCAAGCACTTCCAGAAATAAGGGGTTGCCGGGCGGAGGATTGCCATTAGAATCGGCCACAGGACCACGGGTTGCGCCCCCGGGGCCCTGGATCTCCTGATCTCGTGATTTCGCGGCTTCGCCTGATTCCCGGCGAAGCAGTTGGAATGAGGGTGTATGCCGATTCGACCCCGCTATACGTTGGTTGCCGCGGCCCTTGCCACGGCGCTGGTCTCGGGTGTTCACGGGCGCACGGCCGACGATGCCGAACTGCAGTTCCAGATTGGCACGCTCCTGTTCGAGGAGACGCGCTTCCGCGAAGCGCTGGAAGCCTTCCGCAAAGCCACGCTGACCGACAACAAGTCGATGGCCGTCCAGGCGCGGATCGGCGTGGTGAAGTCGGCCCTGCGCCTGGGCGAGTTCGCCGAGGCGCAGCGCGAGGCCGCCACCCTCAAGACTGCGGCGCCGCGCAGCGCCGAGGTCATCTCGATTCACGCCGACGCGCAGTGGTCGGCCGGCCTGTTCGACGAGGCGCATGCCGGGTTCAAGGACGCGCTCGCCCTCGTGCCCGACCTGTCGCGCGGGCACCATGGCCTGGCCCGGGCCCTCGCGTCGCAGAACAAGCTGGACGAGGCGCTCAACGAGGCGCAGATTGCGCTGAAGCTCGCGCCCCGCGACGAGGAAGTCCACCACACGGTGGGCAGCATCTTCGAGCGCATGCGCCGCTACGAGCAGGCCGCCGCCGCGTACGGCAACTACGTCAACCTGCTGCCGAACAAGGACCGCAGCGATAAGGCCTCGTGGTCGCGGTCGCAGATCCGTTTCCTCAAGTCGTTCGGCGAACGCGAGCCGATCGCCATTGAAGAGCCAGGCGCAGACGTCCTCCACACGATGGACTTCCGCGTGGTCGACGAAAAGGTGATCGTCAAGGCCAAGGTCAACGGCGGCCGTCCGCAGGACTTCGTGCTGGACACCGGCTCGGAGCTGACGACCATCTCGCGCCAGACGGCGTCGTCGGCGATCGTGCGGCCCATCACCTACACGCTCAGCGCCGGCGTCGGCGAGGTGGGCCTGCGCGGCCTGCAACTGGGCCGCCTCGATTCCCTCGAGATCGGCACGCTCAAGCTGACCAACGTGCCGGCCCTGATCAAGGCCCCGGCGCTGCGCGGCATCCCGAAGCGCGAAACCGAGAGCTTCTCGCCGCTCGGCCTCGGCCTGTCGATGACCATCGACTACGCGAGCCGCAAGCTGTCGATCGGCCGCCACCTGCCCGAGGAGCGCGCCGAGTTCACGCTGCCGATGCGGCACCACCGGCTGACCCTGGTGCGCGGGCTGATCAACCGGACGCGTCCCACCTACTTCGTGGTCGACACCGGCGGCGAGGTGATCTCGATCAGCACCGCCACGGCCGACGAGATCAACCAGTCGATGCCGCGGAAGATCGCGCTGAGGGTCTACGGCACGTCGGGGTGGGACCGCGATGCGTTCCTGCTGCCGGGCGTCAACCTGCAGTTCCAGAACATCGCCTTCAACAACTTCGCCGTCGTCGTCCTGAACCTCCACGCGCCGAGCGTCCTGCTCGGCTTCCAGGTCGGCGGCATCGTCGGCCACAAGTTCCTGAGTCCGTACCGCGTCTCGCTGGATCTGGACCGCAGCGAGCTGCGGATGACGAAAGCCAACTAGCCGTAGCGGCGGGTCTTGAGACCCGCCGTTCCCTCTTCAGACCCGCCGTTCCATCTTCCGGCGCAGCCGTTCGGCGCGCCGCTGGTGGGCCTGGCGGCAGCGTTCCTCGTCTTCAGGCGTCTCCAGCAGCAGGGGCGGCACCGGCTGTGCCTTGCCGTCCCGATCGATCGCCACAAACGTGAGGTACGCGCGGCTGGTGAGCCTGCGCGTACCCGTTTCGATGGCCTCGGAGAAGACCTCCACTTCCACCTCGAGCGACGTCTTGAAGGTGCAGGTGACGCGGGACTTGAGGAGGATCAGGTCGCCGACCTTGATCGGGTGGATGAACTCGAGACCGTCCACGCCCGCCGTGAGGGCGAGCGTGTTGGTGTGGCGGTGGCACGCGATCGCCCCGGTGATGTCGATGAGGTGCATCACCGTGCCGCCCAGGATGAACCCGAGCGGGTTGGAGTCGTTGGGCAGGACGACCTGGACCGTCTCGGCCGTGGAGTCCTGCCAGCGCTTGGCCTTCAAGCCGTGGTTACCAGTCGTAACCGATCCACAGCGAGAACTTGACCTTGCGGAACGCTTCGCTGCCGCCCTCGCGGGCGAAGACGATGTCTTCCCAGTCCTTGTTCATCAGCGTCTTCCACGACCAGTCGAAGTGGACGGGGAAGCCCAGGGCGAAGGTCGAGAGGCTGATGCCGTAGGAGGCGCGGGCGTCGACGAGGCGGTTGCCGCTGATCAGCACGGGCGCGCCGTACACGGGCGTCTGGTCCTCGTTGAAGTTGACGATGGGCCGTTCGATCGACGCGGTGCGCGTGAACACCTTGAACGGCGTGCCTTCGAAGTGCGCGCCGCCGAGCCCGGCGAAGAGCGTGGCCCGCACGCCGCCGAGCACGCCGATCGGCGTGGCCATGGCGTCGATCAACGGGAAGCGCACCTCCGCGTTGGTGAAGAAGGCGTTCTGCCCCACGAACTGCAGGTACTCGTAGCCGCGCAACTCCGAGTTGCCGCCGAAGTAGGTGTAGTCGGGGTTGTCGCCCCAGCTCTTGAAACCGCGCGCGCGCAGCGCGAGCAGGCCGGTTGCGCCGAGGCGGAAGTACTTCCGGGCATCGCCGTCGAGGGTCTGCCGCGCCAGCGAGTCGCCGATCTTCGGCGCCACTTCATAGGCGAGCCGCATGGTGCTGCCCGAGAGCGGCCCGAACTCGCGGAAGACCGTGGTCTCCTGCACGAAGGCGGCGCCGAACGGAATCATGCTGCCGTTGTTGAACAGCGGCCGCCCGAACTGCTCCTGCTGGTACTCGGCCGAGATCTGCTCGAGCACGGGGTCGTTGAAGCTCTCCTTGTAGCGGTTGAATCCGCCGTAGACCTCGATGCGGCGATACCGGTTGAACGGGTAGATCCCGAACATCGTCCCGCCCTGCATGGTGCGGGTCGCGGTGGCGAGATCGCGGTCGATCAGGCTCGAGTAGATCGGGTCGTAGAACACGTTCTCGAGCTGGCCGTAGTAGAACTGCGTCGTGTTGTAGCCCTGGAGCGCCCACTGCAGGCGCTTCTCCATGTTGACCCACGTGAACGACATGGTGCGGTACTGCGACACCGACGACACGAACAGGTTGAACTGCTGGTCGCCGAGCACGTCGGTGAACACCACCTGGGTGCCGCCGAACACGTCGCCGCCGCTGGTCACGCCGAGGGCGACCGGCGGGCGCCCCTCGAGGAACAGCTTCTCGAACTTGCCCTTCTTCTTCTTGTTGTCGGCCACCAGCGTGTGGCTGAGCGGCGCCTGGAAGTCGACGATGGGGCCCGGCGAGCCGAAGTCGGCCGACGCGACCTTGGTGATCTCGTCCTTGCGCTCGAGCACGTGCAGGCCGTACTCGCCCTTGAAGTAGGTGACAAACGCCAGCTTCGAGTTGGCGCCGTCGCGCAGCACCACCGGCGATACGTTACCGGCAAGGGCATCGGTGTACTGCTTGAGCTCGTTGGTCTTGAGGTCGAGCGTCCAGAGGTTGTAGACCTGTCCGTTCCGGGCCACCTCGGGATCGATCGGCTCGGCCGGGTTCACCGCCGTCGACGCGAACACCAGCGTGTTGGCGTCCATGAACTGGGCGCCGCTCTCGTCGTGCGTGCCGAAGGTGAGCTGGGTCTTGTTCCCGCCGTTGGCGTCCATCCGGAAGATCTTCTCGTTGCCGCTGACGCGCACGAGGTAGACGAGCGACCGGCCGTCGGCGGCCCACGTCGGCGCGTAGTTGGCAAACGGGTCCTTCGTCAGGTTGACGACTTCCTTCGTGTCGAGGTTGATGGTGAAGATGTCGGAGTCGCTGTCGCGCATGCCCGAGAAGGCGATCAGCCGGCCATCGGGCGAGAAGTCGGGCGACTCGGGCGCGTCGATCGTGTTCAGCGGAATGCGAATCTCGACCTTCTTCGAGATCACGTTCTGCACGATCAGCGAGCGGTCCTTCTCGGTGCGCACGAAGTAGGCGAGGCGGTCGCCCTGCGGCGACCACGACATCCACGGCACCGAGTTCCAGCGCCCGCCCGGTGTCGCCAGGTACTCGAAACCCATGCTCTGGTCGAAGCCCGCCGTGAGGTTGCGGATGATCGAACCGTCCTTCGCCGAAATCAGGACGATGTCGTATTCGCGATCGCGGCCGTTGCCGGTCATGCCGGCGATCAGGTCGCCCGACGGCGACGGCTCGATCGACAGCACGTTCGAGAAGCGGCCCTTGCGCGGGTCCGGAGCCAGGTCGCGGCCGTAATCGGCGGGCCGCTCCTTGTCGCGGAACGGCTTGAAGCGCTCCTTCAGGTAGCGATCGAACTGCTGGTCCCATTCCTCCGGCGTGACCTGGAACGCTTCCTCGTAGGCATCATCGCTGCCGCCGATCACCGAGCGGCGCAGCGCGAAGACATAGGCGCGCACGCCTTCCTTGCCCCACTTCGACTCCATGAACTCGAACGCGGCGTGGCCCAGGTTGTAGATCAGGCGCGGGTTGCTGAAACCGCCGTAATCCTCCATTTCGCTCATCTTCGGCACGATGTCCGACACTGCGGCGTCGCGCACGGTCATGAGGTCGAGCGGACGCCAGTAGCCCGTCATGTAGTCCGACATCCCTTCCATCGTCCACAGCGGCATGTTGCGGCGGATGAGGCCCGTGGGAATGATGTCGAACTGGAACTGGTGGGTGAGCTCGTGGACGATCAGCCGGTAGAGCAGGTCCGGCGGCTCGTCGATCGGCATGACGATGCGGTAGCGGCCCGGCTCGGCGAAGGCGCCGACGCCCTCCTGGGCGGCGCCCGGCACCACGTTCTGCTGCCAGAACTCGCTGCTCGTCGAGAACAGGATCAGCGGCAGCTTCATCGACAGGTCGTGCTTCAGCTCGGAGCTGACGTGCTGATAGGCGCTCTCGGCGTAGCCGGCAATGCGCTCGAGGTGCGGCTCGATCTCCGGGTAGTAGTAGATCTCGAAGTGCTCGGTCTGATACGTGTGCCAGTCGAAGTGGTCGTAGCGGATCTGGTTCTTGCCGAAGTACGGGATGTACTGGGTCTGCGCCTCCACGTTGGGCGCGCCGAAGGCAACCGCCACCATCACGAGGACGGCCATGGCCATGGGCGCCAAGGACTTTCGCTGCGGGGTGCGCATAGTCTCTCCTTGCTGCATCTTACCGATCATGAGACGAGGGCCGCAATCAAAGGGCCTGCCTGAGCGTCCCGCAGAGCAAGATTCGATCCGGCGATCTTCGTCCTATACTTGGGACGCGGCGGCCTGCTCCGCCGGACCCTTGGGAGTATTCAGGTGGCCCCGGGGTTCTCGTCAAAGTCGGCCTGATTTTCGCATGTTTTCCGGTCCTACCTGGAGGCGTTTCGCCTGCGGCCGGTTTGCCGCGTAGCGCGATGCCCGCAGAATGAGGCAAAATAGCGGCATGGAACAGCAGCCCACCGCCAGCGAAACGCCGCCGCAGCCGTCGTCGAAGATGCGGATGGTGGCCGTCGCCGCCACCGCGCTCGCCCTGCTGGGCATCAGCATCCCGTTCGTCTGGCAGCCGACCGAGGCGGAGCCGGTGTCGGCGGCCGCGGGCGGCGTGACGCCGGTGGCCTCGCACGACACCGGTGAGGCGAGCGCCGAGACCGCCGCGTGCATGGCCAACCCCAAGACCGCCAACATGGACTTCACGATGAAGGACCTGGACGGCAAGGACGTGTCGCTGTCGTCCTATAAGGGCAAGGTCGTGCTGCTCAACTTCTGGGCGACCTGGTGCGGCCCGTGCAAGGCGGAGATCCCGGGCTTTGTCGAGATCCAGGAAAAGTACAAGGACAAGCTCGTGATCGTCGGTTTCTCGGTGGACGACACCGCTGAAAAAGCGCGCGAGTATGCGAACCAGTACAAGATGAATTACCCGATTCTGCTCGGCGAGGGGCGCGAAGACGTGCAGGACGCGTACGGTCCGATCTGGGGCATTCCCGCGTCGTTCATCATCAGCAAGGACGGGAAGGTCTGCCGCAAGCACCTCGGCATCGCGCCGAAGGCCGTGTTCGAAAAAGAGGTCGTCGCGCTGATGTGAGAGAAAAAGCGACCGGCTGATGAGAAAAGGCCGATGTGGGGACAAACCTTTAGGTTTGTCCCTGTAGTATGATCACGACATCATGTTGAAGGGTTTCTCACACGCTCGTCTCGCCTGCGGGTGCCGGCTCGCGTTTCGAGAAGGCTCTTCTGGCAGCCCCGTGCTCGTCGTGCTCGAAACCAAGTCCACGGGCTGCGTCAACCCTCGGCACGTGTCAAGCCTGCCGCTCTACGACTACCGCGAAGCGCTGCGTCCCTCGACCCGTCTCGGCCCTCCCGGCGAGGAAGAGTTCGAGGAAGAGAGTTAGGCGAGGCTGAAGCCTCGCCCTCCTGGAGGGCGGCACTTTAGTGCCGCCATTCATTTCTTGAACGGGTAGAAGCCAAACCCGACGGTGGCGTGAAAACTGCTCGCATTCCAACGGTCGCCGATCGAGCCCGCTGCCGCCGTGACGGCGATGTTCGGGCGCGTCAACATGTAGTCGGCCGACGTCCGGATCGTGAGTTTCCGCGTGATGAAGTATTCCAGCGTGAGTTTCGGCCGGAGCAGAAGTGAGTTGCCGACCCTGAGCGACACAGGCCCGTCGGCGTTGAAGGCCCGCGCCGCGTTGACGTCGAGCCGGCCTGAATTGAACGCCACGCCGGTCTGCACCGCTGCGCTGGTGGTCAGCTTGCCGAAGTTCCAGCCATAGCCGATCCCGCCCACGATCGCCCACGAACTGAGCGTGGCGAATTGCTCGCCGCCCGGTCCATGCAGGTTCTCATTGAAGGTGGTGAGCGCGACAGGGTACTTCCAACCCGGGGTTCGACCGCCGCCGAGTACGACCGAGCCCCCGAACGACGTGCCCTTCGTGACATCACCGTCGAGCGGCTCGCGAACACTCATGTTCACGTGCACCCCGACCTTGCGGACGATCTTGGTGACGTTGTCCTTGACGAACTCCGGTTGCGCTTGAGCCGGCGCGGGAGCCATGACGAAACCGATCAACAGAAGGGCGGTGGCCGTGTAGATCCTCATGCCGCCCGACGCTGCAAGACCCGGGCCTGCGAGTTCTGGCGGAAGAGCACCCGAAATGCCCGGTGGAGGCCCTTTCCGAGCGATGCAGGCCCGTAACACGGTAAGCCGCTTCCTCAACGAGGGCCGGTTGAGGATGTGCAGAACAGAACACAGCGGCGCCTCGCTGGCGCGGCAAGATGGTCGAGGAGCTGCACATGAGACGGACACTCTCGCCTGGCACGCTGGTCCTCCTCGTGGTCGCGCTGGCGTCGGCGGCCTGCGCGTCGGTCACGATCAACAAGGTCCTCGCCGACCCGAGTCGCTATCGCGATCGCAACGTGACCGTGTCCGGCGAAGTTGCCGACAGTTTTTCGGTGGCCTCGCGCGGCGTCTATCGACTCAAGGACGGTTCCGGGGAACTCTGGGTCGTTTCCGAGCAGGGCGTGCCGCGCACGGGCGCGCGGGTCGAGGTGACCGGGAGGATTCGCGAGGGCTACAACCTGGGCGAGCTCGGCGGCCGGCTGCCGGCGGGGTTGGGTACCGGCCTCGTGCTCGTGGAGTCGTCACACCGGGCCAAGTAACGGCTCAGGGCGCGAGACACTCGATGCGCCAGCCCTTACCGTCCGGCTGGTAGCGGAACCGGTCGTGAAGACGGTGGGTGCCGCCCTGCCAGAACTCAATCGTGCGGGGCGCCACGCGGAACCCGCCCCAGAACGACGGCACCGGAATCTCGCCGTCGCCGAACTTCTTCAGCATCTCGTCGAACTTCATTTCGAGCATCTGTCGCGCATCGATCACGCGGCTCTGGGGCGACACCCACGCCGCAACGCGGCTTTCACGCGGACGCGAGAAGAAATAGCGCGCCACATCGGCCATCGGCAGCCGCGATGCGGTGCCGGCGATCGTCACCTGGCGCTCGAACTCCCGCCAGTAGAACAGGAGCGCGACACTCGGGTTCTCGGCAATCTGCTGGCTCTTGGTGCTCTGGAGGTTGGTGAAAAACACGAAGCCGTCCTCGCTGTACGCCTTGAGCAGCACGGTGCGCAGCGACGGCTCACCCGCCGTGTTGGCCGTGGCCAGGCTCATCGCGTTGGCGTCCACCAGGTGGGCGGAGAGCGCCTCGTCCAGCCATCGTTTGAACTGCATGAACGGATCGGGATCGAGATCTTCCAGGCGCAGTTGAGCGCGGCCGTAGTCGCGGCGGAGACCGGCGATATCGCTCACAGGCTCACCTTTGTGCCCTTGGTGGTTATAACTCGCGAAGCGCCGACGGAATCGGCAGCCGCGCGGCGCGAATGGCGGGGAAGAGCCCGCCCACCAGACCCATCAGCAGGGCATACACCAGGCCCATGACGAGCAACTGCGGCGTGACCTGGAACGCGAACGCGACCTGGCTGAACGTCTGGAAGTTCATGGTCGAGGTCTGATAGCCGTTGAACGCGAGGTACGCGGCCACCCCGCCCATCACCCCGCCGAGTGCGGCGAGCGCGAGCGACTCGACCAGCACCGACACCACGACCGAGGTCGTGTTGAACCCGAGCGCGCGCAAGGTGGCAATCTCACGCGCGCGCGTCGACACCGCTGTGTACATCGTCAGAATGGCGCCGAACACCGCGCCGATGCCCATCAGCGCGGCGATGCCGTAGCCGACGCCCTGGATCAGCCCGCTGAGCGCGCGCGACTGCGCCGCGTAGTACTCCGTTTCGCGGCGCACCTGCACGTTGACCTGCGGGTTGGCGAGCAGCCAGTCGCGGAAGGTGTTGAAACTCTCGGACGAGTCCAGCCGCGCGAGCACCGTCTGATAGCTGTTGCCGCGGCGGTAGGCGCCCTGCAGCACGCGCGAGTCGCACCAGATCTCGGTCTCGTAGATGCCGCCGTCGGCCTCGAACATGCCGACGACCTTCCACGTGTCCTGACCCGAATGGAGCTCGTTGCCGACCGTGAGTCCGGCAAACTGCCCGTTGGCGCCGCGTCCGACCACCACCTCGTTGGTGCCGAACTCGAACATGCGGCCCTCGACGATCGTCACTTCGTCACGCACGCGCATCACCGTCCGATCGACGCCGCGCATCGGCACGTTCGCCGGCGTGTTCGTCGAGATCTTGGGCAGGTCGATGATGACGAAGAGCTCGGCCGAGGCCACGGCGGTGTGGCCGTCGCGGCGCAGGCCGGGCGCCTGTTTGATCACATCGACCTCGGCGCCGCCCAGCCCGCTGGTCATTTCGCTGTCGGCGCCGCTGCGCATCACCAGGGCGCGCGACGTCGACCCCGAGCCGTGCATGGCCGCCGTGAAGCCCGAGGCGATGGAGAGCACCGACACCAGCACGATCACCACGCCGGCAATGCCGATGATGGCGACGCCGGACGAGCCGAGGCGCTGCGGGATGGTCCGGAGGTTGAGCGCGGTGACCGCGATGGTCTGGCCGATCCAGTTGAACACGTCAGGCCCTCCTCAAGGCGTCGGTGATTTTCAGGTTCATCGCGTTCACCGCGGGCAGCAGGCCCGCCAGCAGGCCAAGGCCGACGATCAGCGCGGCGCCCGACCAGACGTCGCGCGTCGGCAGCATGAAGATCGGCAGCATGCCGCCTGTCGGATCGCCCTGCCGGACGAACAGCCACGACGCGAGTAGTCCCAGGCCACCGCCAATCACGGCGACGAGCAGCGATTCGCTCAGCACGAGCACCAGGATCGACGCATTCGAGAAGCCCAGCGTCTTCAGCACGCCCACTTCGCTGGTGCGTTCCCGCACCGACTGGGCCATCGTGTTCGCGGCCACGAGGATCATCGTGAACAGCACGGCGATGGTGATCGCGATCATGATGGCGCCGATGTCGCCCATCTGTTTGGCGAAGCCTTCGACGAAGCCCTTCTCGGTCGTGGTCTTGGTTTCGAACGACGAGTTCGCGAACATGGCGTCGAACTTGGCGCCCATCTCGTGAGCCTGTGACGCGTCGGCGATCTTCACCACGTACCAGCCCACGAGCCCCTCACCCCCGGCACGGTTTTCGTCCAGGTAGTCGTAGCGGAAGAACAAATTCGTCTTGTCCACACCCGCCTCGCCGTCGTAGGTCCCGGCGATGTTGAAGTCCCAGACCTGTCCTTGCTTCGGCTGCCAGATGGTGCCGATGATCGGGATGCGATCCCCGACCTTCCAGTTGAATCGCTTCGCCAGGTCCACCCCCACGATCACCCCCTGGCGATCCGCCTTCCACGCCGCCACCTGATCCGGCGCCACTTTGAACTCGGGATAGAGCGCCAGGAACGGTTCCGGATCCACGGCCATCTGCGCGAAGAAGTTCGAGGGGTCCTGGTAGACGCCGCCAAACCAGGTCTGATGCGTGGCCAGCTTGACGCCGTCCATGGTGCTGAGCCGGCCGAGGTACGACACCGGCAGCGGCATGATCAGGCTGACCTTGTGAATCAGGATCAGGCGATCCAGCCCGGCGATGTCGACGCCGAAGGTGAACGCCGTGCGGATCGTCATCAGCAATCCGAAGAGCAGGAACGCGACGAAGATCGACGCCAGCGTGAAGATCGTCCGGATCTTCTTGCGCCAGAGGCTGCTCCAGAGCAGGGGCAGGAACTTCATGCGGGCACCCCTTCCGCCGTGAGCACGCCCTTCTCCAGGTGCAGCGTCCGCTTGGCGCGCTCGGCCGCGCGCGGGTCGTGCGTCACCATCACGATGGTCTTGCCGTGGTCACGATTGAGCGCCTGCAGCAGGTCGAGGATTTCGTCGCCCGACTTCCGATCGAGGTCACCGGTGGGCTCGTCGCAGAGCAGCAGCGTCGGGTCGGTGACGATCGCCCGCGCAATGCCGACGCGCTGCTCCTGGCCGCCCGACAGCTGCCGCGGGTAGTGCTTGGCGCGGTCGGAGAGGCCGACGACCTTGAGCGCGATGGCCACGCGCTTCTTGCGCTCGGCCTTCGACAGCTTTGTCAGCAGCAGCGGCAGATCGACGTTGCGCTCGGCGGTGAGCACCGGCAGCAGGTTATAGAGCTGGAAGACGAAGCCGATGTTGTTGGAGCGCCACTTCGACAACTGGCCGCCCGAGAGGTCGACAATGTCCGTGCCGCCGACCTCGATTGAACCGCTCGACGGCTGGTCGAGGCCGCCCATTACGTTGAGCAGCGTCGTCTTGCCCGACCCCGACGGCCCCATCAGCGCGAGGAAGTCGCCCTTCGGTATGTCCAGGTTCACGCCCTTCAGCACGTCGATCTTCTCGCTGCCGCGGGTGAAATACTTGTGCACGCCGTTGATCTTGACGAGTGATTCCATGAACGGTCGACTCCTGCCTCTTCTGCGGCGGGACCAAAGTCCCGCCCTACTTGATCACTATCGGCTTGCCCTCGGCCAACTCCGGCGGCGGCGCGACCACGACCCGATCGCCGCCCTTGAGGCCGGCGGTCACCTCCAGGCGGTCGCCGTCGATGCCGCCGGTCCGGATGGCGCGGCGCTCGACCGTCTGGTCCCGCACGACGAACACATAGCTGGCGTTGTTCTCGGTCCGCACGGCCGCGGCCGGCACCAGCGTCATCGGCTGGGGCACCACCGCCTCGGCCGCGTCGGCCTCGCGGAGGAACGTCACCTTCACGCCCATGTCGGGCAGGATCCGCGGATCGAGCGCGTTGAACCCGATCCGCACGAGCACCGTGGCCTTCTGCCGATCCGCGGTCGGCACCACGGCGATCACCTTTGCCGGGATCTGGAAGTCCGGATACGCGTCGAGCACGGCCGTCACGGGCTGCCCGGCGCGCACGCGGTTGATGTAGCTCTCGTTGACGTCCACCTCGATCTCGAGGGAGCGCATGTCGACGATCGTGCTGATGCCGGTGCGCGTGAAACCGCCGCCCGCCGACACGGGGGACACCATCTCGCCGGGCTGCGCGTCCTTCGAGATGGCGATGCCGCTGAACGGCGCGCGAATCACCATGTCGTCGATCGCGGTCTGCTGGAGCGCCACCTGGCTCTGCGCCACGTTGATTTGCTCGCGCATGGAGTCGATCCGCGCGACCAGCGAGTTGACCTCGGCCTGCGCCTGGTCGATCGCCGACGGCGTGGTCAGGCCGTCCGTCATCAACTGCTGCTGGCGGCGCAGGTTGATGCGCGCCTCTTCGAGCCGGACTTCCGTTTCCGGGATCGCGCGGCGGGCGGCTTCCAACTGCGCGCGGGCGAGGGCGATCGACGCCCGCAAGGTCGAGTCGTCCAGCCGCGCCAGCACCTGGCCCTCGCGCACGGCCATGCCTTCTTCGACGTTGACCTCGATGACCTTGCCGGTCACCTTCGACGACACGGTCGCGCGGCGGCGCGCCGTCACGTACCCGGACGCGTTCAACACCGACGCCTGCGTGCCGGCGGCGCGCTCGGTGAGCGTCGCCACCTCGACTTCGATCGGCCGCTCCCGCGTCCACCAGGCCCAGCCGCCGGCGCCCGCGCCGCCGATCAGCACGAGCAGCACGAGCCATTTCACCCAGCCACGGCTGTCGGTGCGCATCGGCTCACGCTCGATGCGCAGCGCGGACAAGTCGTCGGTCGATTCGGTCACGGATGCGGTCCTTGAAAAGCCCCTAATTTTATGCGAACAAAAGGCGAAAATCAAGCAAGGGTGGGGGCGCTCCTTCAGGTGCGCCCGCATCCAGTCTCTAAGGACGCCGCCGATCGGGCAGGGGTTCGCCGAAAACAGACGTGGGGGCGCTTTCGCGGATCGACTGGCAGGAATCAGGGCTTGGGGGGCTTCCCGCCTTCGCCAAGGCTCCGGCGGGGCAGGGCCCTGTTCTCTTTGAGCCGCCCCGACTGCTGGACCGCCCGGCGCAGGAGGAACTCGATCTGCGCATTCAGGCTGCGCAGGTCGTCGTTCGCCCAGCGCTGGACGGCGTCCAGCAGGGCAGGGTCGACACGAAGGAGAAACGGTCTTCGTTCAGCCACGGCGGCTCTCAGCTTTCCGCGTTCGGCTCTCGGCTCGTGACTTCCATCACTGATAGATCGTTCCCGTATTGATCACGGGCTGCGTGTTGCGATCGCCGCACAGGACCACGAGGAGGTTGCTGACCATCGCCGCCTTGCGCTCCTCGTCCAGGTTGATGATGGCCTTCTTCGACAGCATGTCGAGCGCCATCTCCACCATGCCCACCGCGCCCTCGACGATCTTCTGGCGCGCGGCGATGATGGCGCCGGCCTGCTGCCGCTGCAGCATGGCGGCGGCGATCTCGGGCGCGTAGGCCAGGTGGCTGATGCGCGCTTCGATCACCTCGACGCCGGCCTTCACCAGGCGATCGTGGATCTCGCGCTTGAGGTGTTCCGCGACGGCGTTGGTGTGGCCGCGCAGCGACACGTGCGTGTCGTCATGCGCGTCGTAGGCGTAGCTGGTGGCCAGGTTGCGCAGCGCCGCCTCGCTCTGCACCTTCACGTAGTGCTCGAAGTCGTCCACTTCGAAGACGGCCTCCGCCGTCTCGAACACCTTCCACACGACGACGGCCGCGATCTCGATCGGGTTGCCGTCGATGTCGTTGACCTTCAGGTGCGAGCTTTCGAAGTTCCGCACGCGCTGCGACACCTTCTTCTTCGTGTAGAAGGGGTTCGCCCACCGCAACCCCTGTTGCTTGGCGGTGCCCTTGTACTCGCCGAACAGTTGCAGCACCTTGCCCTCGTTGGGCTGGACCATGAACAGTCCGGCCATCAGGAAGGTGATGAGGGCGATGGCCAGGGCCGACACGACGATTTCCAGGGGCGACTCGCTCCGGATGTTCACGACGAGCATCCAGACCGAGGCGGCTTCAGCGAGGAGCAGGACGAGGAGCACCGGCAAGCCGGGCATTCCGTTGCGGACGCGTTCGCGAATCATCGACACAGGGGTCCTCCTTGAGACGATTTCAATATGATATCAAATGGATATCGTCTGTCAAGCCCCTCTTTTTCCACGGAGATCAGGAGGTCAGGAGGAATAATGGAGCCATGGATTCTTGGCGTGCGGCCCTGCGGGCTCACTGATCGTCTTCAACGGGTCCGCATGGCATGGCCACAGCGCAAACACGTCGAGCGGGCCGCGCCGATCGCTCGGATAGTCCTGGCGCGATCGTGCGGACAGCGCCACGATCCGCGCGATGAACAGCAAGCG
>MELE01000161.1:0-724 GCA_001768615.1 Acidobacteria bacterium RIFCSPLOWO2_12_FULL_67_14b
CGCGCATCGTGCGCGGCATGGAAGAGGCCTGGCAGCTCATGCGCGACGAGCTCGGGCGGCCCCCGCGCGCGGTCAGCTTCATCTAGGGGCCCTCGCGCACCGCCGACATCGAGCAGACGGTCACGCTCGGCGCGCACGGCCCGTACCGCGTCCACATCGTGATCGTGGGCTGATCAGGGCCAGAGCATCGCCGCGCCGCGCACGCCGCTGGCGTCGCCGTGCGCGGCGCGCACGACCGGGGTTTCAACCGTTTCGGAATAAACGTAGCGGGGAAGAAGAGAGGGCACGCTCGAGTAAAGGCGGTCCAGGTTGGAAAGACCCCCACCCAGTACGATGACGTCGGGATCGAGAAGGTTGACGATATGCGCAAGTGCCCGCGCCAGCCGGTCCTCGTAGCGCCGCAGCGCGGCTTCGCAGGCCGCGTTCGCCTGCGCGGCTCCATCCACGATCGCCGCCGGTTCGAGTGCCTCCCCGGTTGAGGCCGCGTAATCGCGCGCGAGCGCGGGTCCCGAAACGAACTGCTCGATGCACCCCTGGCGCCCGCAATAGCAGCGCGGCCCCGGGTACTCGTCCGGCGACATCCACGGCAACGGGTTGTGTCCCCATTCCCCGCCGATCGCGTTTCGCCCCTCGACGACCCGCCCGCCGATCACGATCCCGCCGCCGGCGCCGGTGCCGAGGATCGCGCCGAACACGATATGCGCGCCGCGCGCGGCGCCGTCGG
>MELE01000161.1:737-2415 GCA_001768615.1 Acidobacteria bacterium RIFCSPLOWO2_12_FULL_67_14b
CGCGAAACAATTGGCGTCGTTCGCGATTCTGACCTCGCGTGCGAGCAGCCGCTCCAGATCGGCGCGCAGCGGCCTGCCGTTGAACGCCGTGTTATGGGCGTTCTTCACCAGCCCCGTGCGCGCGGATACCGCGCCGGGCATGCCGACACCGACGCTGCACGGCGATCCCGCCGCGCGCTCGGCCGCAAGAATCCTGTCCGCAAGCCCCGCAACCGCAGCCCCGTAGGCGCCCGCCGGAGTGGCCTCGCGCCAGGCGAGCCGTTCGGTCCGGTCGGCGTCGAGCACGGTGATCGCGGTCTTGGTGCCGCCAAGGTCCACCCCGAGCCGCGGCACGCTCAGAACGCCTCGTCCCAGGAGATCGACAGCCGCGTCGCCGAGTTGATGAGCCCCACCATGCTGTAGGTCTGCGGGAAGTTGCCCCAGAGCTCGCGCGTCGCCGGATCGATGTGCTCGGCGAGCAGGCCGTGGCGATTGCGGCAGGCCAGCAGATTCTCGAACAGGGCCCTTGCTTCCTCGTGCCGCCCGAGCGCGGCGATCGCGTCGATGTACCAGTAGGTGCACGCGAGAAACGCGTTCTGCGGGATCCCGAAGTCGTCCGCCTCGGCGTAGCGGAACACGAAATCGCCGCGGCGAAGCTCGCGCTCGACCGCGGCGACGGTCGCGGCAAATCGCGGATCCTCCGCGCCGAGAAAACCCAGTTCCACGAGCAGGAGCAGGCTCGCGTCGAGGTTGCCGCCGTCGAGCGTCGACACGAAGCACCCGCGAGACGGGTTCCAGGCGCGCTCGCATACTGCGCGATGGATGGCGTCGGCCCGCGAGCGCCAGCGCATGGCGCGCGCGCTCAGGCCAAGGTGCCCGGCGATCTTCGCCAGTCGGTCGCAGGCGACCCAGCACATTACGCTCGAGTACGTATGAATGCGCGCGGCGCCGCGCAGTTCCCACAGCCCCGAGTCGGGTTGCGACCACACGTCGGTCGCGCGCTCGCCGAGCGCCTCCAGCTGCGCGAAGAGCGCCTCGTTCCCGGGCCACAGCAACCGCCGGTCGAAAAAGACGTGCGTCGCGGCGAGCACCGCCGAGCCGTAGACATCGTGCTGCACCTGCCGCCAGGCCTGGTTGCCCACGCGGACCGGCCCCATGCCCCGATAGCCGGGAAGCGAGGCCACCTCGCGCTCCTCCATATCCGGCCGGCCGCTGGTCCGGTACACCGGCTGCAGCCGCCCATCGGGGGCGCCCGCGACCACGTTGATGATGTAGCCGAGATAGCGTTCCATGGTCCGCGTGGCGTCGAGCCGGTTGAGCGCGTTGACGGTGTAGTACGCGTCGCGCAGCCAGCAGTAGCGGTAATCCCAGTTGCGCCCGCTGCCCGCGGCCTCCGGCACCGACGTCGTCACCGCCGCGGCGATCGCTCCGGTGTCGTCCACCACCGACAGCTTGAGCGCGATGGCGGCGCGGATGACCGCGTCCTGCCACTCGAACGGTATCGACAGGTCGCGCACCCAATCACGCCAATAGCGCACCGTCTCCTCGAAAAACCGCCGCGCCACCTCGCCAGTCGCGCCCTGCAGCGTCTCGTCCGGACCGAGCACGATGGAGATCGCGCCCTGCAGGACGAACGGAATCTCCTCCACCAGCGCCGATATCGAGCAATCGGCGGTCGCGCGCAGGACAAAATCGCCGC
>MELE01000161.1:2424-10158 GCA_001768615.1 Acidobacteria bacterium RIFCSPLOWO2_12_FULL_67_14b
GCACGTGGTTGCTGCCGAAGGTCACCGTGGCGCGGCCCGCGCCGTAGTCGCGCGCCGGCCGCAGCCGGATAGTGATCCGCGGGCTGCCCGCGAGGCGGCGGACCTGCCGCACGAGCGTCATCGGGCAGAACATCCTGCCGAACTGCTGAAAGCGCGGGGCGATGTCCGTGATCTCGATGGCGCCGCCGCCGCCGTCGTACAGCCGCGTGGCGAGGACGGCGGTGTTCGGGAGGTATTCCTGCTCGCTGCGCGTGAAGCCGGCGAGCTCGATGGAGAAGTATCCGTAGTCGCCGTCGCCACCGCGGCTGCGCAGCAGCGAGCAAAACACGGGGTCGCCGTCCAGCCGCGGCAGGCATGCCCAGACGAGGTCTCCCATGCCGTCCACGAGCGCCGCAACGCTGCAGTTGCCGACCAGCGCGAGATCGAGCGACTGCGTCATGGTTCGCTTCCGCCCGCCCGCAAGGCGGCGACGCATCGCTCCAGCCAGTCGCGCACCGAAGCCGCGTCCTCCAGGCGCCAGCGCGCGCCGGTCTCGCCCGCGCCGACCTTGACCGAGTGCCCGCCGAGACGATTGACCACGCTGAATCCGTATTCGTCGGTGAGGTCGTCTCCGACGAATACCGGGGTGCGGCCGTGAAATGGCACCTCGCGCAGAAAATCCTCGATCGCGACGCCCTTGTCGCGCCCTCCCGGCTTGATCTCGATCACCATCTTTCCGCGCTGCAATTCGACGCCGTCGCCGAGCCCGGCCAGGACCGCGGCGGCGATCCCGTGCGCGGCCTGCTCCAGTTGCGGCGCCTGCCGGTAGTGTAGCGCCAGCGTCAGTCCCTTGTCCTCGAAGATCACGCCGGAGTGCTGCGCCGAGAACGCGGCGAGCCGCGCGGCGGCGCGGCGCAGCGGTTTCTCCGGCAACGCATGGGTGTGCAGCCTGCCGAGCGCATCGCGCCGCTCGATGCCGTGCAGTCCGGCGGCGGGAAAGCGCAACGGGGCAAAGAGAGCGTCAATGTCGCCGACCGGGCGGCCGCTGATCAGGGCGAGCGCGCCGCCCGCCGCGGCACGCAGTCCCGCCAGGAGCTGCACGATCGCGGGCTCGGCGCGCACCGCGTCGGGCCGCTCGGCGTAATCGAGCAACGTGCCGTCAACATCGAGGAAAAACGCCCACGAATCCGCCGGGCAGGGGCGTGGCAGTCGGCCGGGCATCGGTTATCGGTTTACCGCGTGCAGCCTCGCGGCCCGCGCCCGCGCGAGCAAGCGGTGCCGGTGACGCATGCGCGCCGCGTCGTTCAGCATGCGGCCGGCCCAGCGGTAGACGTTGAATTCCTGCACCAGGTTTCTCATGCTGCGCATGCGCGCGCGCTGCTCCTCGGGCGGCATCGTCAGCGCAAGGCGCAATGCGGCGGCGCACTGCTCGATATCGTAGGGATTGACGATCAGCGCCTCGGTCAGTTCGCGTGCGGCGCCCGTGAACTGCGACAGGAGAAGCACTCCGCGCTCGTCGTCGCGCGCCGCGACGAATTCCTTCGCCACGAGGTTCATTCCGTCGTGCAGGCTCGAGACGTAGCACAAGTCGGCGGCGCGATAGTGGGTGTAGACGTCCCGCGCATCGTGGTGCTCGATCTTGAGGATGATCGGCTGGTAGCTGCCGGATCCGAAGCGCTGGTTGATGCGCTTGGCCAGTTCCCGCACTTTCGCCTCGAAGCCCTGGTATTCGTCAATCGAGGAGCGCGAGGGCGCGGCGATTTGCACGAAGGAAAACTTTCCGACCCAGCGCGGTTCCAGCTCGAGCAGGCGTTCGACGGTCAGGAAGCGCTCCAGGATCCCCTTCGTATAGTCGAGGCGGTCCACGCCGAGCCCCAGGTGCGTCTCGGGCGACGCCCCAAGGCGCTTGCGGACCTGCTGGCGGCATTCCACCACGGGCGGCTGATCGGCGAGCGCCGCCGGCGGCCACTCGATCGAGATCGGATAGCGCCGGACCTCCGTTGCTTCGCCGCCATGTGAGATCGTGGAAGTTTCCCGGTCGACCCGTGCTTCGAGGAAACGATCCACGGTGTCGAAAAAATTGTTGCAGTGGAACTGCGTGTGAAAGCCGAGGATGCTCGAGCCGAGCAGGCCTTCGAGCACCGCTTCGCGCCACGGCAGGATGCCGAACGCTTCCGGATTCGGCCACGGGATGTGCCAGAACGCGATGATCGTCGCGCCTGGAATCTTCTCGCGCACCAGGCGCGGCAGCAGCGCGAAATGGTAGTCCTGCACCAGCACGATCGGGTTCCCGGTGCGAGCTTCGTCCACCACCACATCCGCGAAGCGGCGGTTCACGGTGCGATAATGCTCCCAGTCCTGGGTGCGGAAGGTCGGCCGCGTATGCGCGATGTGGCAAAGCGGCCACAGGCCCTCGTTGGCGAAGCCGTAGTAGTAGCCCTGCTCCTCGTCCTGGGTGAGCCACACGCGCCGGATGCGGTACGCCGGGCGCTCCGGCGGCACCATGACGTGGTCGTTCCCGTCCACGGTGTCGCGGTCGGCGGAGCCGCTGCCGTGCGCGATCCAGGTCCCCGAGCAGGCCCGCATCACCGGCTCGAGCGCCGTCACCAGCCCGCTCGCGGGACGCGAGATCTCGATGACGTTGTCGCGCCGGACGTGGATGTAGGGCTCCCGGTTGGACACGATCAGGACCTGGTCTCCCTTCAGGTCCTCGCGCAGGATCGTGCGCAGCGAGTCGGGGCCCCAGGTGATCTGGCTCTCGTCGCGCGCGCGGCGCTCCGACTCGAGATCGTGCACCAGCGCCTGCAGGTCCCGTGCGATCGGCAGCAGCTCCGGCATGCGCTTGCCGTCGGGCGCGCGCGCGTCCCGTTCTCCCGAGATCAGCGCCTTCACCCCCGCGATCAGGCCGCGCCAGCTCAGCTCGGCGATGACCACCGTGAGCAGCGCGACCACCGCCGCGATCGCCGCGAACAGGTAGAAGATGTATTTCTTCGTGTCGGCGCTGCGCCGCTCGATGAAGCTCATGTCGTGGACGATCAGCAGCTCCCCGAGCTGCTTGCCCTCGAGCACGATCGGGTTCGACGACACGTGAAGCGACCCGCGCTGGTTCTCGAGCACGCGCCCGGTCTCCTCGGGCGGCGCGTCGGGCGGGCGGCACGTGCTTTCCGCGGGAAGCGTCGGCGTCTTGTACACGAGCGTCCCCGCCGCGTCACAGAATCCGAGCGCAAACAGCCGTTCGTCCTGCAGGATGCGGTTGAAGAACGCCTGCACGCGCTGCAGCCGGACCTTGTCCCGCGTCCTCTCGGTCAGCAGCTCCACGAATGGATCCTGCACGGCCGTTGTGATCAGCTTCGTGCGGATATCCAGGTCGCGCACGAACCACTTCAGGGTGAGATTGTCCACGAGCGGCACCACCATGTAGGCGATGGCCCCAAGGGTGACGGCAAGGGGAATGACGAAGCGCAGCGAGATTCGCATGGCAACAGGTTAAGGATAGGGTCCCGTAGGCGTCAAGCGTGTTTGGCTTGCGCGTCGTGCTGGTCGCATGACGAATCAATGCGTTACGAACCGCCATGGAACTTTTGCTGTCGCGGCGGTCTGAAAGCGCAATAATATCGATCGTTCCGGTGTCTGCCGCGTCCGCCGAAGCGGATGCGCGAATGCCAGGTATTCAGTTGTTGACAGGGCGCGGCGCCGCGGCACGGGGCCGTGCGGGTGTGGGCCCGATATGACACAACTGAGCTTCCTTCCGCCGTTTCCGTTTCCCGCGAGCCCGCTCGTGCTGTTCGGCCTGCTCCTGCTCGCCGGCGTCGTGGGCGGCGAGATCGTGCGCCGCACGCTCGGGCTGCCCCGCATCGTCGGCTACGTCCTGATCGGCCTGGCGCTCGGAAGCAGCGGCCTCAACGTGGTGGACGCCGGGCTCGTGCGGGAGGCGTGGATCTTCGTCGACATCGCGCTCGGGCTGATCCTGTTCGAGCTCGGCCGGCGCCTCGACTTCGCCTGGTTCAGGCGTGATCCCTGGCTCGCCGCGACCGGCGTGCTCGAGAGCGCGCTGGCGTTCGTGTGCGTGTTTCTCGCGCTCCTTTATTTCGAGGTCAAGCCGCTCTACGCGGCGCTGGCCGCGGCCATCGGGATCGCGACATCGCCTGCGGTTTTGGTGGTCGTGGTGCAGGAACTGAAGGCGGAGGGGCAGGTCACCGAGCGGGCCCTCAGTCTCACCGCGATCAACAGCGTCATCGCGTTCGTGAGCTCGACCATGCTGCTGTCGTGGCTGCATCACGAGTACCGCGCCAGCTGGGCGACCGTCGTGCTGCATCCGGTGTACCTGCTCGCCGGCTCGCTGGCCCTCGGCTATCTCGCCGCGATGGCGGCGATGGCGCTGGCGCGCTGGCTCGGCAAGACCGAGCGCGGGCACCTGGTGGTTTCGATCGCGCTGATCGTGGTGACGGTCGGCGCGGCGCGCACGCTCGAGCTCTCGGTCGTGCTCGCGCTGCTGGCTTTCGGCGCATTGGCGCGCAACCTCGATGAGCGGCACGACTTGATGCCGGTGGACGTCGGATGGTTCGGCCAGTTGTTCGTGGTGGTGCTGTTCGTGGTGAGCGGCGCGAGCCTGAAGGCCGGCGCGCTGGTGACGGGCGGCGCGCTGGCGCTGGTCTACGTGCTGGCGCGGTTCGCGGGCAAGTCGCTCGCGGTGATGGGCCTGACCTACTTCTCCGGCGCGCGCGGCGGGACGGCGGGGCTGCTGTGCCTCGCCCTGACGCCGATGTCGGCGACGTCGGTGGGAATGGTGCACCGCACCGCGCAGTTGTACCCGGATTTCGGCGCCACGCTCGCGGCGATCGTGCTGTCGGCGGTGCTGATCATGGAGCTCGCCGGGCCGGTGGCGGTGCAATTCGCGCTGAGGCGCGCCGGCGAGGCGGCGCGGGCGGCGTGATGAGCGAGGCCGCCCTGGAATTCAAGCCCTCCGCCGGCTTCTCGGTGGGCGTCGAGCTCGAGCTGCAGATACTCAACTCGCGCGACTACGATCTCGCGCGCGACGCCGCCGATCTCATCGGGCTGCTCGAGAAGGCCCCGCCGCCCGGCGCGGTCAAGCCGGAGATCACCGAGAGCATGGTCGAGTTGAACAGCTCGATTCACGGCGGCCACGACACGCTCGTCGCCGAGCTGCGGACGATCCGCGACGCGGTCACCCAGGCGGCGCAGCGGCTGAACGTTCGCATCGCGGGCGGGGGCTCGCATCCCTTCCACATGTGGACCGACCGGCGCATCTACCCGACGGAACGCTTCAACCGCCTGCTGTCTCTTTACGGCTATCTCGCCAAGCAATTCACGATCTTCGGCCAGCACGTTCATATCGGCTGTCCGGACGGCGATGCCGCGATCTACCTGACCCACATCCTGTCGCGCTACGTGCCGCATTTCATCGCGCTCTCCGCCTCCTCGCCGTTCCAGCAGGGGGAGGACACCGCGTACCAGTCGTCGCGGCTCAACACGGTGAGCGCCTTCCCGCTGTCGGGGCAGATTCCGTTCGTGCACTCGTGGAAGGAGTTTCTCGAGTATTTCGAAAAGATGCGCGGCTACGGCATCGTCGAGAGCATGAAGGATTTCTACTGGGACATCCGGCCCAAGCCCGAGTACGGCACGGTCGAGATCCGCGTATTCGACACCCCGCTCACGGTCGAGCGCGCCGCGCTGCTGGCCGCGTATGCCCAGTCACTCGCCCGGCATGTCCTGACCGACCGACCGCTTGCGCCCTCGCGCGACGTCTACGTGCTCTACAACCACAACCGTTTCCAGGCCTGCCGCTTCGGTCTCGAGGGCACCATCGTCGATGCGTACGCGCAGCGCCAGGCGAGCCTGAAGGACGATATCCTGGAGACGCTGGCGGTGGTCGCGCCGCATGCGACAGAGCTCGGAAACGGGGAGGCGCTGGCGCTTCTGCGCGCCGAAGTCATCGCCGGCCGCACCGACGCCAGCTGGCTGCGCGGGGTGCACCGGGAGCACGGCTCGCTCAACGATGTCGCGCGCGTGCAGAGCGACTTGTGGATGGGACGCACTGCGATTCCAGCCTGAACCGTCGAGCTCGCGTGACGCAGGGCCACTCGTGATCCCGATCACGGGTGATAGACTTTGACATGAGCCTTGCCCTGGCGATGATCGTCGGCGGATTGGTGGGCCTGTTCGTGGGCGCCCACGCGCTGATCAAGGGCGCGGCGGCACTTGCCCGGCGGGTAGGGATGAGCCCGCTCGTCGTGGGGCTCACGGTCGTCGCCGGCGGCACCAGCTCCCCGGAGTTGTTCGTCGTCGTGGGCTCCGCGCTGGCCGGGCGCGACGGCATCTCGCTCGGAAACGTATTCGGCGCGAACAGCCTCAACATCGGCCTGATACTCGGCCTGACGGCGTTGGTGTCGCCGCTGCAGGCGCAGTTGCAGCTCATCCGGTTCGACGTGCCGATCATGATCCTCGCCTCGCTGGTCGTGGCGGCGTTCATCATGGATGGCGATCTCGCGCGGCTCGAAGGCGGAATCCTGACGGCCGCCCTCGTCGCCTACCTGGCCTTGACGGTGTACCTGGCCCGCCGCGAGCGCAGCGCGCACGTGCGCGAGGAATTCGCGGCGGTGGTCCCGCGCCCTCTCGCAAGCCCCGCCGCGGAGCTCGGGCTGATCGCGGTCGGGCTCGCGGCGCTCGCGCTGGGCGCGCAGAGCCTGATCTTCGGCGCGGTGCGGATCGCGGGCGCCGTGGGCATGACCGACAGCATGATCGGCATCACGGTCGTCGCCGCCGGGACCACGCTGCCGGAGTTGATCACGTGCATGGTCGCGGCCCTCAAGCGCGAAGGCGACATCGCGATCGGCAATATCATCGGCTCCAATATCTTCAACCTGCTGGGCGTGCTCGGCCTCGCCGCCGTGATCGCTCCGATCGATGCGACCGGCGTGCGGCCGGTGGAGGTCTGGGGCGCGGTCGTGCTCGCCGGATTGAGCCTCCCCGTCATGTGGCGCGGCTTGATCGTGAATCGCGCCGAAGGGGCGTTGCTGGTCGCGGCGTATCTCGTCTATCTGATGATCGTCTTGCGCGGTTGAGGCGTGCCGGCGCGGCCGCGCTTGTTTCGCGCGTGAGTGGTACGTAGAATGCGGGAGGTGCCGGGAGTAAAAATCGGCCACAGCGTCGGGCATGGCCACGGCACACGCTTACCCAGGGGTTAAGGCCATGAAGAACACGGCGTACGCGTTCAGCTCGGCGATCGTTCTCTTCGCCTTCTTGCTTCTGCTCTCCGGCTATTTCGAGCCCTTCCTGATCGTGGCGGGCGCAGGCTCGGCGCTCGGCGTGGTGCTCCTGGCACGGCGCATGGACGTGGTCGATGCCGAAGGTTACCCGCTGCGCCTCGGCTGGCGCGTGCTGCTGTACTGGCCGTGGCTGTTCAAGGAAATCGCGAAGAGCGCGTGGGGCGTCGCCCGCATCATCGTGGCCCCCCGCCTGCCGATCAGCCCGACGCTGGTGCGCGTGCAGCCGACGCAGAAGTCCGCGGTGGGCGTGGTGACCTACGCGAATTCCATCACCCTCACGCCCGGCACGATCTCGGTCGAAGTGGCGCGGGGTGAGATCCTCGTGCACGCCTTGACGCGCGAATCCGCGGCGGGATTGCTCGAGGGCGAGATGGACCGCCGCGTGACCCGCTTCGAGGGATTGTCCTGATGTTCGAAACGGCCGCCGCGGCGCTGCTGGCGACCCTGGCGCTCGCGCTGGCGCGCGCGT
>MELE01000162.1 GCA_001768615.1 Acidobacteria bacterium RIFCSPLOWO2_12_FULL_67_14b
CCTCGCTATCCGTGACTTAATGTTCACTAATAGGACAATAAAAGACAGTGTTGGCGTCCGCAAGCGGCTCCCACCTTGAGCTTCGTCGCTGTCGGGCGCACAATACGCGCGGTCAGTCCCTTGAGGGTCCACATGGTTCCAGACTCGAGCAGGCGCGTGCGGCTGGTCTTGACGGCGGTGGCCGCGCTGGCGCTGCTGGCCTTCACGACGGCGGTGCCGCGGGCGCAGGCGGAGAAGACCAACCCGCTGGCCGGCAACGTGGCGGCGATCGCGCAAGGCAAGAACATTACGGATGGGAGCAGGAGTTCGTGCAGGGCGAGTACTACTTCGCCGGTGCGGCCCAGCGCACCGGTCGCGGCTTCGGCGCCTTGCGCGCGATCGACCCGGTGACCGCGGGCGTGAAGTGGGAGTTCCGCTACCACACGCCGTCGATGGCCGGCGTGCTGTCAACCGAGTCCGGCGTGATCTTCGGCGGCGACATGGACGGCAACCTGATGGCGTTTGATGCCGCCAGCGGCAAGAACCTGTGGCACTTCCAGACCGGCGCGGCCATCTATGCGGCGCCGGTCACCTACATGCTCGATGGCCGGCAGTACGTCGTGCTGCCCTCGGGCACCACGCTCTACGCGTTCGCGCTCCCGCCGGCGCGCTGAACCGGTTACGGCAGCAGGTCGCGAATCAGCAGCACGATGCGATTGCTGCGTATGTCGATGATGATCAGATCGCGGCCGGCGAAGTACCGGTTGTAGTAGACCGGCACCGGAGGCAGGCGGGCGACGAGCGTCACCGGCACCGGCACCAGGTGCTTCTCCAGCCCCGGTGGCAGGCTTCCAGTTTCGCGAAGCTGCTTGCTCAATCCGGGCGGCAGCGCCTCCCGCTTGGCCAGGCCCGGCGGCAGCGCCTCGCGCGTCACGAACTCGCGGACGATTCGCGAGTGGCCGTCGCGGTCGATCACGACCACCACGTCCGGGCCCTTGTCGGGCTTCGCCGCCTTGCCCTTCGGCTTCTGGTCCGCGGACGCGGCCATGGCGAGCGACAGAACGCACGCCAGCGCGACCGGTAACGCCAGGGTGATCCGGGTCCTCATCGCTGCGACTCCACCGGGCCGGTGGGCTTTCCCGACGAGACCGCCATCATGATGCCGAGGCCGATGGCCACGATCACGCCAATGCCCAGCCAGATCGGCGCCACGTTGTTCAGCACGCCGCTCTGCCATAAGGCCATCGCGATGCCGATGATGAGAATGACGTAACCGATCAAGTACATGTTGATGAATCGCATGGGTCCTCCATCGCTTTCCATGCGAGTCCCGTGCCAGCTGTGCTCCACACTTTCAGGAGGCCTGGATGCCGTCGAACCGTCGAGCTGTCGCCGTGTTGGGTTTGCTGCTGATCAGCAGGGCGAGCTCTTCACGCCGACCGGGGTGGCGACGATGGCGCAGTTACCAATCGCCCCTCTCGCGCCAATTACCAGACGTTCGTCTAGAATTGTGTCTCGGCAACCAGGAGGTGGTGATGAAGCGATGGTCCTTGTTCACGGTGGTGGCGCTGCTGATGGTGGCGTTCACAGCGGCGCTCGCCTCCGCGCAGACCGCGACGGCGAAGCCGGCCCCGACCTATGAAAGCGTCATCGTGAACTCGTGGAAGAACGTGCACAACAAGATCCTCGTGATGGCGAAAGACACCGTGTTTCCCGACGACAAGCTCGGATGGAAGCCGCATCCCGATTCGCGCAGCGTGCTTGAGGAACTGCGCCACGTCACGATCGGGCTGGAAATGACGACGGCCGTCGCCAAGGGCGAGAAGTTCGACTTCGCGGCGCGCGAGAAGGCCGACGCCGGCAAGCCGAAGACCCGCGCGAACATGGTGGCCGAGATGGAAGCGGCGATCGCCGCGTCGTTCCCGATGGTGGAGGCGAAGCAGTCGCCGTCGCTGATTGGCTGGCTCGAACACCAGGGCGAGCACTACGGCAAGCTCGTCACCGCGTATCGCGTGAACGGCATCGTCCCGCCGATCAGCCGTCCGAAATGAAAGGCAGAGGCGGGTCTTAAGACCCGCCCCTACTTCGCCTATTTCGCCGCGACAACCTTGTTGCGCAGCAGGGCGACACCCGGAATCTCGACCTCGAAGGTGTCGCCCGGCTTCATCGCCTGCGTCACCCCGGGCGTGCCCGTGAAGATCACATCGCCGGGCTCGAGCGTGATGTAACGGCTCGTATAGCTCACGATGTTGTCGATCGAGAAGATCAGCAGGTCGGTGGTCGTCTCCTGCACGACCTTGCCGTTGTGGCGGCCGATCAACTTCAGCTTGTTGTAGTCGACGTTGCTCACCAGCACCGGCCCCATCGGCCCGAAGGTGTCGGCGGCCTTCGCGCGGAACCACTGCAAGTCCTGCTTCTGCCACGCGCGCTCGCTCACGTCATTGCAGGCGGTCACGCCGAAGATGTGGTCCTTGACCTGGGCCTCGGTGATGTTTTGCGCCTTCTTGCCGATCACGACGCAGATCTCCGCCTCGTAGTGCACCGTCGTGGCGTCGGCGGGGTAGATGATCTCGCCCTCGTGGCCGATCAGCGAGGTCGGGAACTTCGCGAACAGCCCGACGTACTTTGCCGGCGACGCCTGCCCGATGTGGCTCTTGTAGTTGAGGCCCGCCGCGATCACCTTCTTCGCCTCCGCCGGTGCCAGGAACTTCACGTCGGGCACCTTGATCCGCCGGCCCGTCAGCTTCGCCGCGCCGCCGAACGGCGCACCGGACAGCTCTTGGATGGTGTTCTCGTTTTCGAGGATGCCCCACGCGGCCACGCTGTGCGCCTCGTACTTGACGTATTTCACTTGCGCCTGCGCGAAGGCCGCCGTTGCGGTGGTCAACGCGAAGCCTGCGACGAGAGCAATCATCCGAAACATCATTCTGTCCTTTGCCGGGATGGCGGCACTCTAGTGCCGCCGTTTATGGCGTAACCGTCACCTTGACGATCGCCGTCGTCCAGCAGCACACTTCGCCGCCGCCGCCGGTGCCCGAATAGTCTTCGGCCGTCACGTGCAGCAGGTACTCGCCCGGCTGGCTGAACTTCGCCGTGACCGTGGCCTTCCCGAAAAACGCGGCCTCGCCCGCCAGCTTCTCGAACGCCGGCGGCAGCTTGTCGAACGTCACCTCGCCCGGCCCGCGGTATTTCGACCAGTGCAGGATCACCGGCGGCGGCGGATTGCGCTGCGGCGCGTTCGACCCGCTGGAATACTTCGCGTCATCGGTGGCCCAGACCGGGAGCGCCAGGCCGCCGGCGACGGTGGCCGCGCGCGGAATCGCCTTCGCCACCATCCCGATCGGCCCCTGAAACACCGGCCCGTTCGGATCGAAGCGCAGCACCGGCGGCTGGTTGCCGACGGCGATGTCGGTGAACGGGCGGACCTCGTAGAGCTCGTTGAGGCGCAGCGGGATGCTCATGGGCTGGCCGTTGGCGACGATGGTCCACGTGAGCCGCTGCTGCGGCGTGAACTCTTTCGGCACCGTGATGATGAACACGCCGGTCTGCCGTCCCGGCAGGAAGTGCGTGGGCTGTCCCTGGTCCGGGCCGCCCGGCTCGATGCGATTGTTCGGCCCGATCGGCACGTCGATCGAGGCGTTGGTATTCCGATTCAGGTAGCCGACCAGGAAGCTGTGGCTGCCGTCAGGATTGGTGAACCATCCCTCGTAGGCGCCGGTGACGCTGGCGCCGAATTGCCGGAACGGTTCGCTGGGGAGTTGTTGCGCGGAGGCCCACACGCCCGTCAAGAGCGTGAGGGCCAGACAGAGTGGTCGCATGAGCGCTGATTACTGCTTGCTGTCGGTGGTCTGGCGCGCCTTGCGCTCCTCGAGCAACGCCTTGTACTCGCCGTCGCTGAGGTAGACCACGTTCATCCAGGCGTGCGCCATCTCGTCGACGGTGCGGTCGCCGTAGCCGACCCACTGCTCGGGGTCGGGGTTGTTCGGGTTGTCCTTGGTATTGTCGTACCACGCGCTGACGTGGATGACGGTGCCCTTGGGGAACGCCGGCGCCGCGTCATCCGCGTAGATGTAATTGGTCATCCAGTTGAAGTTGAACTTGCCCACGTAGCTGACGATCTGCGTGCTGCCGTCGGGCAGGATGGCCTCGACCTGCATGGCTTTGCCGCGCAGGTGGAAGTGCGGCTGGAAGTTCGTGATCAGCGTGTTTTCCTTCAGCACCGTGAAGCCCTCGGTGTGCGAGATGCTGTTGGGCGCGATGTCGAGGAAGCCACGCTTCTTGAGACCGGTGAAGCCGATCAGGTAGCTGCGCTTCTTGGGCTCCTGGCCTTTGGGATACAGCCAAATCCCGATTTCCGATCCGACGGGGGTCTCTTCGCCCGAGGCGTGCAGGTGCTGGTCCCACGAGATCTTCTCGCCGGGGACGAGCAACTTGCCGGTACCCGGCGTGAACAGGTCGTAGCCCTTGCCGATCGCCCACTCCATCAACTGTGGGCGGCGGTTGACGAGGTCTTCGACCGTCGGCGTGGCCGCGGGTCCGTTGGCGGTGCCCTGGTTGACAGCGTCGGGATCGTTGTTCAGCACGAGGTACGCAATCGAGTGGTGAACGATCTTGCGCGCCTGCTGGCTGGTGGGACGAATCTCCACCATCTTGGCCCACCGCGGTTCGGTGAGCGGCAGGTCGCTCATGGGCCGGTACCACACGTCCTGGCCCTTGGCCGGCATCGGGTACTCGGACGACCTGACCACGATGTCGGGCGGTCCGAAGCCGTCCCGCACGCCTTCCCACTGGTTGTCGGTGACCACTGGCTTCGCGGGCGGCAGGTCCTTCGGATCGCCCTGCAGCGAGCCGGCGTCGACCCAGGCGACGATGGTGTCGATCTCTTTCTGCGAGAGCGACATGTCGTTCTTGAACTTCTGCACGCCGACGCTCTGGTCGATGTGCCACGGCGGCATCTGGCGCGTCGACACGCGCTGCTTGATCGAGCGGGCCCACGGGCGGGCCTCGGCGAAGGTGATGAGCGACATCGGCGCGATCGAATTCGGCTGATGGCACTCCTGGCACTTGTTCTGGAGGATCGGCGCGACGTCCTTCGAGAAGGTCGGCGCCACGGCCGATTGGGCCGATGCCGACGAGCCGATCAGGATGACGCTGCCGAACGCTGCCGCCGCCAGAGCCCCCCGCCGTACGGACTTGTGACCGACCATTCAGGCCTCCCTATCGGCGGACGCGCCGATCCAGGGTGATGATAGCCGAACCGGCGATTATTTGGCCATCGTCAGGACGCTGGCCAGCATCTCGATTCCCTCCCAAAGATTGCCGATTCGCAGATTTTCATCGGGTCCGTGCTGGTTATTGTCGTAGTTGACAATGGAAATGCCGACGGTCGGCAGCTTCAGCTGATCGCTGAAGCTGCCGTACGGCATGCTGCCGCCCAGGGTCGGGAGCAGGACGGGTACGACCCCGTTCTGCGAGAGGGCCGCGACCACGGCCCGGCCCATCGGATCGTCCATGGAGACGCGCGAGGCGGGGTTGCCGCCACGCCGATCCACCCGCGCGAGGCGCGGGTGCGTGACGCGTTCCTCGTCGGTCGGGTCGCGATCGAGCACCACGAAGTAACCCTGCTTGCGGATGTGCGCGACGACGAGGTCGGTTTGCTTCGCGGGCACGAGACCGTTCACCAGGCGCATCTCCAGCCTCGCCGCGGCGAGCCGGGGAATGGCCGATCGGGCCGGCGCGTCCAGACCGCCACCGGATTCCATGGCGAGCACGCTGAGCGTGGGCGTGTTCAGCTTGCGCTCCAGCCGCTCCTCCGCGCGTTCGGGCTGCGCGACCGCGAACTCCTTCTTCAACAACGCTTCAACGTTGGGCGCCTCATCCAGCGCGCGGCTTTCCGTCGGCGTGAGCGGCGTGACGTCCGCGTAGAAGCCCTCGATCAGCACGCGCCCGTTGTCGTCTTTCATCGTCGCCAGCAATTGCGCGAGGCGCATCGACGGGTCGGGCGCCCAGTTGCCGTAGTTGCCGCTGTGCAAGTCGCGTTTGGCGCCGTAGACCGTGACGGTGAGGCCGGCGCCGCCGCGGACGCCGAAGTACACGGTCGGCCGCCCGCTGGGATGGCGCGGGCCGTCGAGCATGATGGCGAGGTCGCTCGTGATCGCTCCGGCGCGCTCGGCCGCGAACCGCCTGAAGTTCACCGAGCCGGCCTCCTCCTGGCCGTCGAGCACGACGCGGAGGTTCCAGGCCGGGTTGTGGCCGGCGGCCTTGAGGGCATCGACGGCGCTCACCAGCGCGACGATCGGCGCCTTGTCGTCGGACGCCGAGCGTCCGTAAATGCGCCAGTCGGGGCTGAAGGACGTGACGCCGGCGCCGAGCGCAATCCGTCCCGAGGGTCCGATCACGCAGGGCGTGAACGGACCGCCGCACCTGGTCCACTCGCTCGCGGTGACCGGCTGGCCGTCGTAGTGAATGTAAATGGTCAACGTGCCGCGCGGCTGCGGCACATCGAGGCTGGCGAGGATCACCGGGGACACGGCGTCGCGCGTCGCCTCGACGGTAAAGCCGCGCCGCCGGAACATCTCGGTGAGGAGCGCGACGTTCTTCAACAGATCGGCATCGTTGGTGGCCGCGACGTTGGGGATCGCGACGAGCGCGATCAGCTCGTCGACGATCTGTCGTTCATGCTGCGCGCGCCACTCCGCGGTGAGTGACTGGCGGGCCGACAACTGCGCCCCCGCAGCCACGATCACCGCCACCGCGAGTGCCAACACCCAACGCCGTTCTATCGTCCGCTTGCGAGTCACCGTCGAACCTCCGTGAGGAACCTCCGTCATTTCGTCCAGATGCTACTGCGGGTCCCGGTCGCCCAACGGACCGGTGCCGCCCTTGTACTTCACGTCCTGCAACTGCACGCGGATGCCGTCGGGGTCCGTGAAGTAGAGCTCCTTCGTGTCGCCGCGCAGGCGGATGTTGCCCTTGATCCCGCGGTCGGTGAGCTGCTTCAGCACGGCGTCGCCGTCGAAGTTGTCGAGGCCGAAGCAGACGTGGTTGATCGACCCGGCGGTCGCGCCGCCCTGCGTCGGGTAGATGCCGAGGAAGCCCTGGCCCGTGCTCAGGTTCATGCCGGGATCCTGGCGCGTCAGCAGGGGCATACCGAAGAGCCCCTGGTAGAACGCGACCGACTTCGGCACGTTCGGGACGAAGATGCTGACGTGGTTCATCTGCTTGACGGCGCCGATCGGCGAGGCCGGCGCGGACTGCGCGGCGCCGGCCTGCGGCGCGGCGACAAGCAGCGCCAGCGCGCCGAGCAGCTCGCGGCGCGAGAGGCGTCCGATTTCGTACTGTTGCAAGAGTTGATCGAGTCCCTGGCTCATGAGCGGTCTCCTGTCGCGCCCACCGTAACACTCCAAATGCCCACACGGAAACACAGAAACCCAGAAACACAGAAGGGCTTCGCTCGAGTCGTCCGGGTCCATGTCGCGATCCAGGGCGCCGCAAACAAGCAAGGTCGCTATGGCGATCTGGTGCGCGGCCAGCACCGAACCCCTTTCGAGCCATGCTACCCTCGCGCAGCGTCTCAATGGGTCAGCCGTTCAAGCGCGCGCTCGGGCTGTTCGATGCCGTGATGATCGTCATCGGCGGCATCATCGGCGCCGGCATCTTCATCAACCCCTACATCGTCGCGCAGCGGCTGGAGTCGCCGTCGCTGGTGATTGGCGCGTGGCTGGCCGGCGCGGCGATCGCATTGATGGGGGCGCTGGCGTATGCGGAGCTCGGCGCGATGTTCCCGGCTGCCGGCGGGCAGTACGTCTACCTGCGCGATGCCTACCACCCCGTGGTGGCGTTTCTCTACGGCTGGGCGCTGCTCCTGATGATCGAAAGCGGCGCGATGGCGGCGGTGGCGATGACATTCGCGGAGTACGCCGTCCGCCTGGTCTCGGATCGGCCGCACGCCTCGGCGTTGATCGGCGCCGGCGGCGTGCGGGCGGTGGCGATCGGCGCCATCGTCTTCCTGTCGATCGTCAACTACCTTGGCGTAATCCCCGGCAGCCGGCTGTTGAACGTGTTCGTGGTGTTGAAGGTGGCCGCGCTCGCGGTGCTGATCGCCGGCGGATTGTGGTTCAGCGGCATCGTCGAGGCGGCGCAGCAGGTGGCCGCGCCGGGTTCAACCGGCACGTTCGCCGCGTTCGGCGCGGCGCTGATCCCGATCGTGTTTGCCTACGGCGGCTGGCAGAACGCCAACTACGTCGCCGAGGAGATCAAGGACCCGCGGCGGATCCTGCCGATCTGCCTGCTGGCCGGCACGGCCATCGTCGCGCTCGTCTACGTGACGATCAACGTCGCGTATCTGAAGGCGCTGGGGCTCGGCGGCCTCGCCGCCACGGCCACGCCCGCGTCCGATGCGGCGCGCCTGCTGTTCGGCGCGGCTGGCGACCGCTTCGTGACCGCGGCGATCGCGATTTCGACGTTCGGCTTCCTCAACCTCTGCGTGCTGGCGCCGACGCGCGTCTACTACGCCATGGCCGCGGACGGCGCCTTCTTCCCGCAGGTGGCCCGGGTCCATCCGCGGTTCCAGACGCCGTCGCTGGCAATCGTGCTGCAATCGAGCTGGGCGATCGCGCTCACGCTGACCGGCACTTACGGCCAGTTGCTCGACTACGTGGTGTTTGCCGACTGGATCTTCTTCGGCCTCACCGTCGGCGCCGTCTTCATCTTTCGCTTCACCCATCCGGACGCGCCGCGTCCGTTCCGCACGTGGGGATACCCGGTGACGCCGGCGCTGTTCGTGCTGGCCGCCATCGGAATCGTGCTCAGCGTGATTCGCGTGAGCCCCTATCAATCACTGATCGGCGCCGGCCTCATGCTGGCCGGCATCCCGGCGTTCTACTTTTGGAAGAGCAATTCCGGAGCCCGGAGCCCGGATCCCGGAGCCCGCTCATGATCACCGCGCCCTACATGCGTTGGGCCAAAACGCGTCCGCGCGTCACCTATGACCTGGCGGCGAGCGGCCTGCAGCCGGTGACGACCGAAGACCTGCTCGGCGATACCACCGCGAAAGACGCCTTCGATCTGTCCGGCCCCAACGACGAGGGCTACCCGCCGCTGCGCGAAGCAATCGCGGCGCGCTACGGCGTGACACCGGCATCGGTCTCGATCGGGGGCGGAGCGTCGGGCGCCAACTTTCTTGCCTGCCTCGCGCTTCTCGAAGCGGGAGACGACGCGCTGATCGAGACGCCGGGCTACGACCCGCTGTTCGCGGCCGCTCGCGCCGCGGGCGCCACCGTCGTGCCGTTCACGCGAAGTTGGGACAGGGGTTTCGCGCTGGATCCGGACGTGGTGCGGGCCGCGCTCACACCGCGCACGAAGCTGATCGTGCTGTCGAACGCGCATAATCCGAGCGGATCGGTGGCGTCGGGCGACGCGCTCGAACAGATCGGCGTCATGGCGCAAGCGATCGGTGCGCGCGTGCTCGTCGACGAGGTCTATGCCGAAGCGCAGTACCGCAACGATCCGCCGCCGCGCGCAGCGGCACGCCTGGGTCCGGTGTTCGTGTCGACCAACAGCCTGACGAAAGCGTACGGCCTCGCCGGCCTGCGATGCGGCTGGGTGGTTGCCGAGCCCGGCATCTCACAGCGGATCCGAAACGCACGCGACATCGTCGACGGCAGTGGAGCGTTCGTGGCCGAGCGGCTGGCGCTGACGGCCTTCGAACGCCTCGACGCGCTTCGCGCCCGCGCGCGGGACATCCTCTCAGGGAACCTGGCGATGCTGCGCGACATGGCGGTGTCACACCAGCGGCTCGAGTGGCTCGAGCCCGAGGCGGGCACGACCGCGTTTCCCCGCGTGCGCGGCGTCGACGACACGGCGGCGTTTGTCGATCGGCTCATTGTCGAACACGACACCATCGTCGTACCGGGACGTTTCTTCCAGGCGCCGAGCCACATTCGAATCAGCTTCGGCGGCCGTCGCGAGATGGTGGCGGAGGCGCTGCGCCGTCTCGATCGGGCGCTCAGCTCAGTGTGACGGACGCGGCCCGCGGAGACCACGGGCCACAGAGACAAGGCGCCACCCGCTGCTCGTGCACTACGCCGACCCGGCCCGGGCCGCCGCGCGCAACTGGTGATTGAGCCGGTGATACTCGCGGCGAATCGCCTTCAGCGCCTCGCCATCGCGAGTGTCGACGGCCTGCTGCCGCTTCGCCCGCAACTCCTTCATCCGCGAGCGGGCCGCGATCTTGATCGCCCCCTGCGCCGCGTGGTGCTCGCGCGCGTCGATCCCCAGCGCCGTGCACAGGGCCGGCAGCAGGTGCTCCTTGTTCAACTGGGTATAGCCCTGCACGGCGTCGTGCTGCAGGTCCTTGGCGATGTCCCGCAGCTCCGCGACGGTCTTCTTCTTCAGTTCCTCGTAGGTATGCGCCATGACGCCTCCCGAACAGGCCTGTCTTGTCAGGCCTCCGTGTAAGCCCATGCGCCCGCGATGGTGCCCACGAGCGTGTTGGCGAGCGACGCGGCCGTTCCCTTGACGAACATCGCCACGGGGAACACGCCCATGCTGGTGAATCCGGCCAGCACCAAGGTCGCCCCCAGGAACGGAATGATCCCGGCGATGACCGCCGTGCTGACGCCGGGGCCGAACCGCGGCCGGATGGCGGCGTAGGTCCACACCACCAGCAAACCGAACAGGAAGTCGATGACGATCCACGGCGCCATGCCGGCAAAGGATTCCATCGCCGCCGGATCCAACCCCAGTCGTTTCATGAACTCCGCGTTTTCAGCGGCGAGGAGCATGGTGTTGATGACGAAATCCCCGACGTTGAACACCACGCCCGCGACCAATCCGCCGACGACGACCTTGCCTGTGTTCATTGCCATGGCCTTGACTCCCCTCTCACTTCTTCGAGGACTAATCCGCCGGGTTGACGACCAAACCTCATCCGTGTTCCAGCGAGCGTAAGATAACGTCATTCGACCCCGCGGGCAAGGCCCGCCGCGAACCGGAGGCCGGATGAGAAGATTGGCGTGGCTGGTGGTACTTACTGGAGCCGTCGTGCACGGCCAGGGACCGTCGTTCGACACGATCGTCCGTCACGGCACGGTGATCGACGGCAGCGGCAACCCGCGGTACGACGCCGACATCGGCATCCGGAACGGCTTCATCGTCGCGATCGGCGACCTCGGCGCGGCCACCGCGCCAGTCCAGATCGAAGCGCGCGGGCTGGTCGTCGCGCCGGGGTTCATCAACATACACAGTCATGCCTCCCCGGACGCGCTGCCGACAGCCGTGAACATGCTCACCCAGGGGGTGACCACCGAGATCTTCAACGCCGACGGCAACGGTCCGCTCGACGTCAGGCGGCAGATGGAGACGCTGGCCGCGGCCGGCCTGGCGGTGAACATCGGCGGTTACATCGGCTTCAATGCGGCTTGGCAGACCGTGGTGGGCAACGCCGACCGCCGGCCGGGTCCCGAAGAAATCGAGCGCATGCGCGCGCTGATCGCGGAGGGGCTCGCGCAGGGCGCGTGGGGCGTCTCGGCCGGCCTCGACTACAAGCCCGGCTACTTCGCGCGCACCGAGGAAGTGATCAGGGTCGTCGACGTCGCGCGGCCGTGGCGCACCAACTTCACCAACCACGATCGCATCACGCCCGAGTCGAATTACAGCTCGCGCGTCGGCGTGAACGAAACCGTGGCGATCGGGCAGAAGGCCGGCCTCGTGCCCGTGGTCACGCACATGAAGGCGCAGGGCCTCGAGCAGGGGACCGCCGGCGCGATCCTGGCCTCGATGCAGCAGGCCACCCGCCGCGGCTCCTACACCGCGGCCGACGCGTATCCGTACCTCGCGGGCCAGTCGGGCCTGGGCGCGCTGATCATTCCCGGATGGGCGCAGGAGGGCGGACGCGAGGCCATGCTCACGCGGTTCGCCGATCCCGCCCAGCGCGCGCGGATCATCACCGAGTCGGAACAGGCGATGGCGGCCCGCTTCGGCGGGCCGCAGGGCGTCTACCTGCCGCGCACGCAGCAGGAGCTCACCGATGTGATGAGGGAGATGAACGCCGGCGCCGGCGAGACGATCCTCCGCATCATCGAGAAAGGCGATCCGGGGGCGATCCTCCGGTTCGGGATCGAGGCCGACCTCGTCAAGATCCTGCAGGACCCGGTGACGTCGATGGCGTGCGACTGCGGCGCATCCACCGCCACCCGCGTGCATCCGCGCTTCTACGGATCGTTTCCGCGCGTGCTCGGCCGCTACGTGCGCGAGCAGCGGATCATGACGTGGGAGCAGGCGATCCGGAAGTCGTCGGCGCTGCCGGCGGCCACCATCGGCCTGGTCGATCGCGGCCTGATCGCCGCCGGCATGCGCGCCGACATCACCGTGTTCGATCCCAACACGGTGATCGATCGCGCGACTTACGAGAGCCCGGCGCTGCCGTCCGAAGGGATCCGTCACGTGCTCGTCAATGGCAAGGTGGCGTTGCGGGATGGCACGGCCACGGGCGACAAGGGCGGCGTCGCGTTGAGCAGGACGACGAACATGCCGAGCCGCCCGACAGCCGATGGCAACCGCACGCTGAGCGTCAAAGGCACCGCGTCGGGTCGACGAGTCGACATCAACCTGAGCCAGCGCGCGGGCGCGCGAGAAGCCACGGGCACGCTCAGGATCGACGGCGTCGAAGGCATCACCCGTCTCGGCGTGCTGCAAATCACGGACGAGTGGGCGTCGATCACGGCGGCCACCGCCGGCAAGACCGTCGCCGTCACGGTCGATCTTCGCGACCCATCGAACGCCGGCCGGCCGACGATGGTCGTGAATGTCGAGAGTGAGCAGACGTTGATGATCAACACGCTGCCTCGAAACGCCGTCACCATTCGCCGATGAGCGACACCGCGCGCCGGTTTCTCCTGGGCATCTTCGTGCTGGGCATCAGCGGCGTCAATGCCGAGCTGCTGCTGCTCGACCACCATGAAGACCTCTCTCAGCTCATCCCGCTGGTGCTGTCCGCCATCGCGGTCGTGTCGATGACCGTCGTGGTGGTCAGGCCGTCGGGCCCGGCCGTGCGCGCGTTCCAGGCCGTCATGGCCCTGTTCCTCTTGAGCGGGATGGTCGGCTCCGGGCTGCACTTCAAGGCCAACATCGAATTCCAGCTCGAAATGGATCCCGCGCTTCGCGGGATGGCGCTGTTCCAGAAGGCCATTCGCGCCAAGGCCCCGCCGGCGCTGGCGCCGGGCACGATGATCCAATTGGGCTTGATTGGGCTAGCCTATACCTTGCGCCATCCCGCGATTCGTAGAGGCGGGTCTTTAGACTCGTCTGAGGAGAAACCATGACACGCACGCTCGCCCTGTTGCTCGCCCTTGCTTTCGCCACCCCGGCCTTCGCGCAAGTCGGCAAGTCGCTCGGCGTCGTCGACGCCAATACCGCCAGCGAGGCCGACCTGGCTGCCATGCCGGGCATGACGCCGGCGATCGCCAAGGCGCTGGTCGCCGCGCGGCCGTTTGACAGCATCGTCGCGCTCAACACGTTCCTGCTCGGGCAGAAGCTCACGCCGGAGCAGGCCAACGCCTTCTATCAGAAGGCCTTCATCCACATCAACCTGAACACCGCGACCGGTGAAGAGATCCTGCTCGTGCCCGGCGCCGGCAAGCGCATGGCCAGGGAATTCGCCGAGTACCGCCCCTGGAAGTCGTACGCGCAGTTCGAGAAAGAGATCGGGAAGTACGTCGATGCGAAAGAGGTCGCGCGGCTGGCGCAGTACACCTTCATTCCCGTGAACCTCAACACCGCCACCGACGACGACATCCTCAGCATTCCGGGCGCCGGCCGCCGCATGGTCCGCGAGTTCAAGGAATATCGTCCGTGGAAGACGCCGGCGCAGTTCGAGAAAGAGATCGGGAAGTACGTCGACGCCAAGGAGGTCAAGCGGCTCTGGCGCTACGTGGTGATTCAGTAATCGACGACATCCCGGCGGATGCCGTCGGGGCGATTTGAGCGGAGTAAGACCCTCGATTGCAGAATCTGAACGCGGCTTCGACGTTGCCCGTGGCAGTTTCTGCCACGTTCGGCGTTGCCACCCGCCCGATCGCGCCTGAAGGGGCGTGGCACACCGCTGGCAGGAATGTCCCGTCATGCCCGGGTGTAAGATTCCCCCATGGACGGGAAGGACGCGATGTCCACCAGCGCTCGACCTGACGCTCGTCTCACCTACGACGACTTCCTGCTCTTCCCGGATGACGGGAAACGGCACGAGCTCATCGATGGGGAGCACTACGTGACTCCCTCGCCCAGCCTGCGTCACCAGCAACTGCTGGGACGGCTCTATTTCGCAGTTGAGGAACACCTGCGTGCGCACCCGGCTCTCGGCGAGGTGTACGTGGCGCCGCTGGACGTCGTGTTCTCGCATTGGGATGTTGTCGAGCCCGACCTGCTCTTCGTCGCCGGCGACCAGCGGGAAATTCTCACCGAGCAGAACATCGTCGGCGCGCCTGCCCTCGTCGTCGAGATTCTATCTCCCGGCACGCGGAAGCGCGATCAGCAGCTCAAGCGACAGCTGTTCGAGCGAAGCGGCGTTCGTGAGTACTGGATGGTCGATCCCGACAGGAAGGCGGTCGTGATCCACCGGCGCGACCAGAACGGAGCGTTTCCGCGAATCGACGAGCTCACCGCCGCCGCACAGGCCGTGCTGACCACGCCCCTGCTGCCGGGCTTCTCGCTGCCCTTGCATCAGCTGTTCGCATAGATCGCCGACAGCATTCCCATGTTTCAGCGCCTCGCGCTTCTGTCCCTCATCGTGAGCTCGTGGTCGGCGGCATTCGCGCAGACGCCCGCACTGTTCGAGCTGCCCGTGCCGACCGGGCGGACGCCGATCGGCACCACCCGGTGGGTCGTCACCGATACGGCGCGCCACGAGACGTTCGCGGAGGGAAAGACCCGCCAGGTGGAAGTGATCGCCTGGTACCCCGCGGCGGCCTCGCTGGCGCCGACCGCGCCCGACTTGCGGGACGGGATGGAAGAGGTGTTGAGCTTCGCGCGGCTGGCGAAGCTGGGGACCGCGTACGACGGCCTCGCCGGCGTCAAGACCCACGCCGTGCTCGAGGCCAAGCCCGCGGTGTCGCCCGCGCGCTTTCCCGTGATCCTGCTGCAGCACGGCTACACCGGCCTGCCCAGCTCGCACACCGCGCTCGCCGAAGACCTCGCCAGCCACGGCTGGGTCGTCCTCAACATCGTCCATCCCTACGAAGCCACCGGCGCCATGCTCGCCGACGGCACGGCGATCACGTTCCTCAACGAGAAGGGAACGATGCACCAGGGGATCGTGGATGTGTTGACCGAGTGGGGGCCGGAGGACGGCACCATGACGAAGGTCACCGAGGCGAAAGACGACGCCGAGAAAGAGAAGTTGATGCGCGGCTACCTGGCCGCGTTGAAGAACACCGACCTCGTCGTGAAGCGGTGGGTGCTCGACACGAAGGTCGTGCTCGACCGGCTGCCGAAAGACGGCGCCGCCGGCCGCATCGCCGGCCGGCTGGATCTGTCGCGCCTCGGCGCCGCCGGACATTCGATGGGCGGCGTCGCGACCGGCCAGTTCTGCGTCGACGATCGCCGCTGCAAGGCCGGCCTCAATCTCGACGGCATTCCGCAGTACGGCGCGATGATCGACACGCCGATGGCGGCGTCGTTCCTGATGGTCTATTCCGGGCGGCCCGGGCGCGCCGGGGCGAGCGACATCATTTATCGCCGGTCGGCATCGAAGTATTACCGCGTGGACGTGAAAGACACAAAGCACCTGGATTTCACGGACATGAACTTCTGGGGCGGCCCGCCCGAGGTCACGGTGGCGGAGTTGCGACGACCGTAAGCACAATGCCGCAGGTTCCTTTGTTCGTCTTCAATCGCCACGGGCAGCTGGTGGGGCCGCTGCCGATCCCGCGCGTCGAGAAGAGCGATGCGGAGTGGCAGGACATCCTCACGCCGGAACAGTTCGCGGTGGCGCGCGCGCACGGCACCGAGCGGCCGTTCTGCGGGACGCTGCTCGACAACAGGCGCGCCGGCGTCTACTCGTGTGTCTGCTGCGGGCTGCCGCTGTTTGCCTCGAACGCGAAGTTCGAATCGGGCACCGGCTGGCCCAGCTTCTTCCAGCCCATCGCCGACGAGAACGTCGCGACCAGGCCCGATCGAAGCTTCGGCGTCCTGCGCGTCGAGATCCTGTGCGCGCGCTGTGATTGCCACCTCGGCCACGTGTTCCCGGACGGGCCGAAGCCGACCGGGCGGCGGCACTGCGTGAACTCGGAGTCGCTGACCTTCACCGACGTCGACGACCTCGCCACGCTCGCCGATCCCGCCGCGGACTAGCCTTCGCGCGTCACGCTTTCCACAGTCTCGCCAGTCCAGACCCCGCGATCCGTGCGTCCTTCGTGAGAATCGGCAGCCCGTGCACGCGGCTCGTCGACACGATCACGCGGTCCGCGGGATCGCGATGGAACGTGTCGGGCAGCCGTGCCACATCGGCGGCGATCATGCCGTTGATCGGCAGGACCCGCACCGTCCTGGGATTGGCTGCGGCCGCCAGCCAGGTCTCGAACGACACCTTGAGCGCGACGCGGCCCAGATTCACCAGCATGGCCATCTCCCACAAGCTGATGTCGCTGATCAGGGGCCGCTCGGCCTCTGGGAACGCGTCGAGCTTCTTGCGGATTCTCGGTTCGAGGCGGTCGTCGCCGTCGACCCACCAGATCCACGCGTGGGTATCGAGCAGCGGGATCGTCACTTGAGCGCCTCGATCTCGTCGGCGCCGAGGACCGGAGCCAACGGATCGCCACGCCACTCCGCGACCTGGCCGCGCAGGGCCAGCCACGGTTCGGCGTCGTCGTCGGCCTTGCCCACCAGTTCGGCCACCACACGGCCGCGCTTCGTGATGGTGATGCGCTCGCCCCGGGACTGCACGCGGTCGATGAGCGACAGGCACTTGGCCTTGAATTCGGTCGCCGAAATCACCATATGACCAGTTTAAGTGACCAGTCATATTGAGGTCAAGGGTGATGGCCATGACCTCTCCTCTACCGAAGCGGCGGCGTGCTCTCCGGCGCCCGCCGATGATGCGTGGCCTGCTCGTAGGCATACGCGAGCCTGATCAACGTCGGCTCCGACCACGCGCGGCCGAAGAAGGTGATGCCGGCCGGCAGCCGGCCGCCGCGGGTGTAGCCCATCGGCACCTGGATCGCCGGAAACCCTGTCGTCGGCGCGAAGAACTGGCTGTTGTCGCCGCCGGGCGTGTTCAGATCGCCGATCAGCCGCGGCGGGTTGCTCCAGGTCGGATAGACCCACGCGTCCAGCTTCTGCGCATCCATGGTCCTGGTCACCGCGTCGCGCACCTGCTGGCGGTACTGCGAATCGCCCTTGCACTCCGGCGAATCCGGACCGTTCTCGGCGCCGGCCTCGGCCTGTTCGAGCCGTCGCTGCACGGTGGGATGAAACTTGCCCGACTTCACGATCTCGGTCAGGGATTTCACCGGCACGCGATCGCCGTGCGAGGCGAGGTAGCGGTTGATGTCGTACTTGAACCCGCCGCACCCGCCCGAGCCCTGCGGCCGCTTGATCTGATCGAGGCCGTCGACCACTCCCGGATCGATGATCGTGGCGCCCTGCGCGCGCAGGTCGTCCACGGCGCGCATGAACACCCGGACGATTTCCGGATCCGTGGTCTCGCGCTCGTAGGCGAAACGGAGCACGCCGATGCGCGCGCCCTTCAGGCCATCGCGGACGAGCGACGCGGCGTAGTTCTGCGGCAGGTGCGCGGCGGCGGCCGCCGTCACCGGGTCCGCCGGATCGCTGCCTGCGACCACCTGGAACACCGCAACCGCGTCTTCGACGGTTCGCGCCATCGGTCCGGCGATGTCGGCCAGCAGGTTGAGCGGCATCACCCCGCCACGGCTCGTCAGCCCCATCGTCGACCGAATCCCCACCAGCGCCTGGTGCGACGACGGGCCGCGGATCGAGTTGCCGGTGTCGCTGCCGAGGCCGGCCGCGCCGAAGCTGGCCGCGACGCCGGCCGCGGTGCCGCCGCTCGATCCGGCCGTGACGCGATCGAGCGCGTACGGGTTCTTCGTGTAGCCCGGCAGAATCGAGCTGAGCGTCTCGTTGGGCGTAAACGCCCACTCGGCCATGTTCGACTTGGCGATGACGATGGCGCCCGCGTCCTTGATCCGCTTGACTTGGAATGCGTCCTTGTTCGACACGAACCCGGCGAGCGCCAGCGATCCGTTGGCGCTCTGCAGCCCGATGGTCTCGAAGTTGTCCTTCACGATCGTCGGGATGCAGTGGAGGGGACCGACCGGACCGCCCTGCGCGTACCGCCGATCCATTTCCTCGGCCTGCCTCACGGCCTCGGGATTGGTGATGACGATGGCGTTGATGGCGGGGCCGTTTTTGTCGTAGACGTCGATGCGCCGCAGGTACTGCTCGACGAGCGCCTTGCACGTCAGCCGCCCGGCTTTCATGGCGGCCTGAACCTGCGCGATCGTCGCTTCATGCGCCTCAAAAGGCGCCGGCGCCTGGGCCGACGGGCTCACCGACGCCAGGGCCACACACACAAGTACGAGAAGTCGTCTGGTCACGGCAGAATAATAGTGCCTATTGTGCGTACGGTGCCTGACGTGCCTAAGGGTTGGTGCCATGGGCTAGGATGTGCCGATGCTGAATGCCTCACGGTCACTCCTTTGGGCGGCGCTCCTCGGCGTTGTCACGTTGGCACAATCGGCGGCTCCGGTGTTCGAGCCGATGCAGCCGGCGCTGCTCGGCGCCGGCTCGGCGTTGACCAACGCCTTCGCCGACATCGACGGCGACGGCGACCTCGACATGTTCGTCGGGTTCGACGGCAAGCCGAACCGCCTCTATCGCAACGACGCGGGCACGTTCGCGGACATCGCCCCGGCGGCCGGCGTGGCGGACTCGCGTCCGACGCGCGCGGCGGCGTGGGCCGATGTCGATGCCGACGGCGACCCCGACCTGCTGCTCGGGTTCACGCCGCTCAAGGACGCATCGGTGCTGAAGCTCTATCGCAACGACGCATCGAGGTTCTCGGACATCACGGCCGCCGCCGGCCTCGTCGTCGCCACCGGCGCGGTGCGGCAGCCGGCCTTCGTGGACGTTGATGCCGACGGCGATCTCGATCTGTTCATCGCGTATCGCGATCGTCCGAACGCGCTCTACAAGAACGACGGCGGACGCTTCGCGGATGTCGCCCCTGCGCTGGGCGTGGCCGACCCGCGGCGGACGGTTGGCGCGGTGTGGTTCGACTACGACGAAGACGGCGACCTCGACGTCGCTGTGGCCAACATGGACGGCGACGCCAACGGCCTGTTCAGGAACGATGGTGCCAGGTTCACCGACGTCGCCGAAGCCGCCGGCGTGGCGTGGGGCGGCCGCCGGCCCAGGCATCCCGGTAACGGCACGGTGCGCGTGTGCGCGGCCGACGTCGATGCCGACGGCCGGTTCGATCTGTTCGCGGCCAATTACGGCCCGCTCGGCTTCTTCAGCAATCGCGGCCAGGGCGTGTTCGAAGACCGCGGCGCCGCCTGGAACATCGCCATCGACTCACGCTACGACGCCTGCGCCTTTGCCGATGTCGATCATGACGGCCGGCTCGACCTCTACGTCAACGGCACCGTGACCGGCGGCGTCAGCTGGCAGGACTCGTTGTTTCGGAACACCGGCTCCGCGTTTGAAGACGTGACCCCGCCCAACCTGCGCGCGCTGCAGGCGGACCACGGCGTGCAATGGGCCGACGTCGACGGCGACGGCGATCTCGATCTCGCGCTCACCGGATCGCGGAGCGATGGGATGCACTCGGTGATGCGCAACCTGCTGCCGGCCGCCGACGCCAAGCGCGGCCTTCACGTGCGCGTGCTCGACGGCCACGGGCGCGCGACCCGCGCCGGAGCGGAGGTGCGCGTGTTTGCCGCCGGCTCGACCCGCCTCATCGGCGCCCGCCTCGTCGACAGCGGCTCCGGCTACGACGCGCAGAACGACATGCCCGTCCACGTCGGGGTGCCCGCCGGCGTCGCGCGCGTGGACGTGCAGGTGATCGCGCCGGGACGCGGCGCCCGCCGGCCGACCTGGCAGCGCGGCGTCGCGCCGGGCCGGACCATCACGGTGCGAACGCCGTGATCGGCTCGACGCGGAACATCGTCTGCACCCCTTCGACCACGAGGTGCCAGACGACCTGGCCGCCGGTGGTGACCTCGTACGCCTCGGTGGGCCCCGACGATCCGTTGCGGCCCGCGCTCATGCCAAAGGCCACCAGCGTGTGGCCGTTCGACAGCCGCCGGGCCGAGCCGACCGCCGACGAATAGTTGTTGTTCGGCGGCCGCCACTGCCAGCGCACCCTCGCGGCGCCGGCTTCGATCGAGAACTCGGCGGCGCGCGAATACGGTCCCGGCAGGCCCGTGCGATTGTCGAACACGAGGATCCGCCCGGGGGAAAGCTCCGCGGCCGTGTGTTGCGCCGACGTCCGTTCTTCCTCGGGCGCGTGAATCGTGGGGCGCACCCCGCCGAGCCGCCACTCGATCGATTGCCAGTCCGGTGCGATCGAGATCACCTGGTCCAGATAGTGAAAGCTGACGATGGTGTTCCCACCCGGTCCGACCCAGAGCGAGTTGGCGTGCAGCCACTCACCGGCGGTTCGCGCCGAGCGGTCGAGCGCGGGCGACAGGTGATCCCACGACCGCCAGCGCTTCACGTCGTCGCCGGTATCGGGGTTCCATTCCCAGATGGCCTCGCCCTTGAGCGGCTTGCCGTCGAAGGGCTCGGTGTCGAAGGCGAGGTAGAGAACCGTGTCGCGCGGTGTCACCACGATCCCGTGGTGCATCTCGCGCCCGGCATCGCGCTGCCGCAGTTCGTGCACGATTGCGCCGGTGCGGTCGACCTCGACTAGGCCATAGCCCTTGTCCATGAAGACGAAGTTCCCGTTGGCGCGGTGGCCGGCGCCGAATGGAAAGTCCCGCGTGCGGTAGTACCACGCGATACGGCCCGCCGAATCGACCAGCGCGTAGCCCTTGAAGCCGTCGTCGGAAAACAGGTGGACGAGCGCGAAGCGGGGTGAGAGCGTGCCCGTGGCCGTGATCCGGACCTTCGCCAGATCTGGCGGCAGGGCATTTGGCGCGCTGCCGGTGTCCCTCGCGCTTCCCGCGATCGAGACGGCGCCCGCGAGCAGCCATCCACACAAGAACCGTCGCATGCATCCTCCAGACTTACGCAGCGTCGACCGTTCCTGCTGAGCGCGTGGCGCGGGCGTCAGCGACAGGCGAATATCGTAACATGGCCGCCACCGCCAGTCCCCACAGCAGCCACACCGCGTAGAGCCGCGGGTACGCGGCGAGCACGCTCCAGCCATCGGTGAAGACCTGGGCGGTACGCGCGAGCGGGACGAGATACAGCACGGCGAACACCGCCAGCATCGCCGGAGACAGGACCAGCAGCGCGAGTGGCACGGCGAAGAGGATGAAGTGCGGCTCGGCGGCCGCGGGCATCGACAACTCGCACAGGCACACGCCGGCGGCGGCCCACAAGTGCGTGGGACTTCGCCGCGCCAGCACCACGGTCACGAGCATCGCCGCGGCCAGCAGGATCGACGGCACCGTGAACGCCGCCGCCGCGCAATCCGCGGCGGGGTGCGGGTTCCACACCGGATCGGCGATGCACAAGCGCCTGAACAGGCCGAGCGTGGTTTGGTAGGCGGTCACCGATCCCGAAGGGCGGTTCACGAACTCGCTGACCGTCGACGGATACCGCCACCACATGTCGGGATCCACCAGCAGCGCCGTCACGCCGACCGTTGCTGCCACCACCACGACGAACGCCTGGATCGCGCGCCAGCGGCGCGCCACCACGAGCAGGAGGAGCAACGGCAGGCCCGTCGACTTGAGCCCGAAGGCCAGCCCGAGGAAGATGCCGGCGCGCCGATCGTGCCCCGTGACGACCGACAGTGCGGCGCCGGTGAGCAGCGCGAAGACGAACAGGTATCCCTGGCCGGTTCGCAGGTTCGCGAACGTCGAGGGGTTCAGCAGGACGATGGCGACGATGGCGGCGGTCAGCGGCGCGTCGGCGCGCTCGCGGTAGCGCAGCAGCGCAAGCGATGCGGCGGCGAGCGCGCACAGGGAGGCGACGAGCCAGAGCGGCCGCGCCGTCGCGTGATCGAGCCACGCGAGCGGCGCGGCCATCAGCGCCATCATCGGCGGGTTCGGCGTGAAGATCTCGAGGACGCCCGTGCCGGTGATCGATTGCACGTAGGCACGGAACCAGTCGTCGTTGTAGGCCGAGACGCCCAGCTCGCCCGAGACGAGCAGCCGCGCCGCGCCGTAGTACGCCACGAACCCGTGCGTCACGGCCGACGCGGCATCCGTGAAGATGTACGCGGTCAGCACGGCGAGGCCGGCGATCCAGACCACCACGGGAACGATCACAATCGCGCGCATGCTAACAGATTGGCGGCATGCTGACGGCATCGCATGAACGCGTTCATCGCCGCCGTCTTCTTCGGCATCATCGGGTCCGGGTATTTCCTGTACGGACGGAAGGCGCAGAACTGGCTGGCCCTCGTCTGCGGCGTGTTGCTGTGCGCCTTCCCGTACTTCGTCGACAGCTTCCTGTGGACGATGGTGATCGGGCTCGTGCTCCTTGCCGCGCCCTTCGTGATCACCCTGTAAACGGACCGCGTTTGTACTGGATTTGTCGGGGAGGCCGCGGCTACCATCGGCCTGCGCGCCCTGACCGATGATGAGAACCGCCGCCTCCGCCCTCCTTGCCGCGCTGCTGATGGCTCACGCGCCCTCGGCCCAGCCGGCGCCGCCTCTCACACCGCCGGCACGGCCCAGGCTCGTGGTCTTCATCTCGGTGGACCAGATGCGCGGCGACTACATCGACAAGTTCCAGCATCAGTGGACCAAGGGCCTCAAGCGCCTCGTCACCGAGGGGGCGTGGTTCCGGCAGGCCGATTACCCGTACTACAACACCGTCACGTGCGCCGGCCACGCCAGCATGAGCACCGGCACCGTGCCCGCCGTGCACGGCATGGTGCTCAACCAGTGGTGGGAACGCGACAACAGCCGCCTGGTCAGCTGCACCGATGACGAGAGCCAGCAACTGGTGACCTACGGGATTCCGGTGAAGGGCGTCGGCCACAGCCCGAAGCACCTGATGACGACGACCCTGTCGGACGAGCTGCGGCTGCAGGCCGCCTCGCCGCCACGCGTGGTCAGCATTTCGCTCAAGGCGCGCTCGGCGATCAACCTCGGCGGCCATCGCCCCGACGCGGTGATCTGGCTGGACGAGGCCGACGGCGAATGGGTCACCTCGACCGCGTTTGCGAAGGCGCCGGTACCGTACTTCGCGGACTACATTGCGAAGCATCCCTTGCGGAACGAGATGGGCCGGCCGTGGGATCGCACGCTGCCGAGGGATCGCTATCTCTACGACGGGTCGTTGCAGGGCCGGCAACGGACCGCGCTCGTCACCAAGGACTTTCCGCACATCGTCAAGGGGACCGGCAACGAGGTCGGTGGCGCCTTCACCGATGCGTGGGAGTCGAGCCCGTACTCGGACGCCTACCTGGCGGCCCTCGCGGCGGCGGCGCTCGACGGCGCGAAGCTGGGGCGCGGCGCGTCTACCGACTTTCTGGGGATCAGCTTCTCCTCGCTCGACAAGGTGGGCCACGACTTCGGCCCCGACTCGCACGAAGTGCAGGACGTGCTGATCCATCTCGACCACGAGCTCGGCATGCTGCTGGACAAGCTCGATCGCGACGTCAAGGGCGCCTACGTGATCGGACTGACTTCGGACCACGGCGTGGCGCCGGTGCCCGAGCGGGTGAAGGCGCAGGGCTTCGACGCCGGCCGCATCAACACCGTCACCGTCGGCCGCGCCATCGACGCCGTGCTCGCCCGCGAGCTGGGCGGCGGGTCGTATCGGACGCGCGTGATCTACAACGACATCTACTTCAACGAGGGCGTCTACCTGAAGCTCTCGCAGAATCCGAAGGCGATGGCGGCGGTGCTCGACGTGGTGCGCAAGACCGAAGGCGTGTGGCGCGTCTATCGCAAGGAGGAGCTGTCGGCCACCGATCCGTTCACGCGCTCGTCGGCCTTGAGCCACTTCGAAGGGCGCAGCGGCGACATCAAGATGCTGGGCCGCGCCTACTGGATCACGTCATCCAGCACGAGCACCCACGGCACCGGGCACCGCTACGATACGCGGGTGCCGGTACTGCTGTTCGGCCGCGGCATCAGGAAGGGCGAGTACCTGCAGCCCTCGTCGCCGATTGACCTCGCGCCGACACTGGCGCACCTGCTTGGCCTGACCCTGCCCGATGCCATGGGCCGGGTCCTCAGCGAAGCGCTTGTGCCATAGCGGCGGCGTCGTCGAGTGAGGGCACCGAGTCGATGGCGCCCGCGCGCGTGCAGCTGACGGCGGCCGCGGCGTTGGCAAAGCGCAGCATCTCGCGCGGCGAATCACCACGGAGCATGGCGTAGATGAACCCGGCGCGGAACACGTCGCCGGCGGCGGTGGTGTCGATCGCGGTGACAGCCGGCGCGGGCTCGTAAATCAGCGTGTCGCCGTCGAGCAGCACCGCGCCGCGCGGGCCGAGGGTGATGCAGAGCATGCCGGCGTGCTGCTTGCGGATCTTGCGCAGCGCGCGCTCGGGATCGGCCTCCCCGGTGATTGCCGCCGGCACGTGCTCGGCGAAGATCGGCACGCTGACCGCCGCCACCAGTGCCGCCGTGCGGTCCGTCACGCGATCGAGGTCGCTGGTGACCGGCAGGCCGGCCGCGCGCGCGAGCGTGGCGGCGCGAATGGCCGCCTCCTGATCGACGTCGTCGACATGGACCACGCGGGCCGAGGCGACGAGCCCGGCGGGGATGTCGCTCTCGCCGAGCCGGAGACGGTCGTCGCGGTCCCACAACACGATGCGCTCGCCCGTGGTGTCGTCGACCGCGATCACCGCGAACTGGTTCGGAGCCTCACGCACGATGCAGTGGCTCATGTCCACGCCCCGGCCGTGCAGCGCCTCGCGAATGCGCCTGCCGTTGTCGTCGTTGCCCGTGGCGCCCACGTAGGTGGTGCGCAGGCCCATCGCCGCGCACGCCGACAGCGCCGTGGCCATCTGTCCGCCGCACGAGACGGCGTGGCTGGTGATGCGCAGCTTGGCGGTCGGGCTGTCGGCCCTGGGCGACGCGGGAAGGCGATAGACGTAATCGACCGAATTGGCGCCGACGCCGAGGACGTCCCACCGGACGCAACTGGACACGACCGGCAGTATACGATGCACGCATGAGGGCCCTGGGCAGGCGACCGCGGTTCCCCGCCCCGCTGGCGGCGCTGCTGGCGATCTGCGTGATCGCCGGCACCGGCGTGTCGGGCCGCCAGGATCCGCGGCAGGAACCCAAGCCCCAACCGGAGCCGCAACAACCGATCCCCGTCTTCCGCGCCGGGACGGCCCTCGTGCGCGTCGACGTCACGGCGACCGTCCGCGGCGACGAGCCGGTCACCGACCTCACCTCCGACGACTTCGAGGTCACCGAGGACGACGTGCCGCAGATCGTGCAGACCTCGCAGTTCGTCCGCATCGACGGCGAGCGCAAGTCGGACCTGAACGAGCCGCTCGAAATCCGATCCAAGGACCACGCCATCCTCGAAGCCGCTCGCGACGACGTCCGGCTGTTCGCGATCTTCCTGGATGACTATCACATCGACAAGAAGCCCGACGTCACGCTGCCGCTGCGCGAGGCCCTCACGAAATTCGTCAGCCAGTTTCGCTCGAACGATCTGATCGTGATGATGGACCCCCTGACGACCCTCTACGACCTGAAGTACACGCGGTCGAAGCCGGATCTGATCAACCGGATTCGCACCTTCGAAGGGCGCCGCGGCGAGGTCTTCCCGGTGAAGAGCCCGATCGAGGAAGCGCAGATGTCGCAGCGCAACTGGCAGGAGCTGCGCGCCGGCGTCACACTGTCGGCGCTCACGGCGCTTGCCACGCAGATGGGCGGGCTGCGCGAGGGGCGCAAGTCGATTCTCTTCGTCAGCCAGGGCCCGCCCGTCCGGCCGGGCAGCCCGAACGACCAGCGCCTCAAGGAAGCCCTCGAAGCGGCCAATCGGGGCAACGTCACAATCCACGTGCTCGATCCGCGGCCGCTCGGCACGGTGGCCTTCGGCGGCGACAACGTGCTGCGCCAGATCGCCGGCGACACCGGCGGCCGCGCCATCCTGAATACCAACAACCCATCCGATCAACTGACAGCCGTGATCGCCGACGCCAGCGCCTACTACCTGGTTGGCTACACGCCCACGCGCAGCGCCAACGACGGCAAGTTCCACCGCATCGAGGTCAAGGTGAAGCGGCGCGGCGTCAAGGTGACCGCGCGCCGGGGCTATTGGGCCGCGACCGAGAAAGAGATGACCGCGGCGGCCGAGGCGGCGGCCACACCCGTGAACGTGGGACTGACGACCGCGCTCGCGTCGCTGTCGCAATCGACCACCAACACGCGGGCCGTGGGCATCTGGACCGGCGTGTCGCGTGGCGACGGCGAGCGCACGCGCCTGACCTTCACGTGGGAGGCCAACCCCGCCGTGACCGGCGACAAGCCCGCGCGCCTCGAGATCCAGCCGGCGGACGAAGCCGGCAAGCCGACGCTGGACGCGCAGGTCATCGCCGGCGCGCCGGGCGAGATCCCGATGATGGCGAGGTTCGATCTGCCGGCCGGGCGCCACCGGATCCGCTTCACCTCGCTGAGCTCCGCCGGCGACATCATCGACCGCTGGATCCAGAACATGACGGTCCCGGCGCACTCGACCGAACCGATCGTCCTGTCGACGCCGCGGTTCCTGCGGGCGCGGAACATGATCGAGCTGCGGGCGATCGAAGCCAACCCGGCGGCGGTGCCGACGGCCGCCACCCGGTTCCGGCCGAGCGATCGCGTGCTGCTGGAGATCGAATGTGAGGCGCCGGGCCTGACGCCGGCGATCAAGGTCGAGCTGCTGAACGCGAAGGGCGACCTGTTGCGCCCGCTCGATGCGCCCCCGCTCGCGGACGGCAAGCTGCGCATGACGCTCGCGGTCAGCAGCCTCGCGCCGAGCACCTATGTGCTGAAGATCACGGCGACCGCCGGAGACCACGCTGCCGAGCAATGGGCCGCGTTCCGCATCGCTCCGTAGCGTCGTGATGCCGGCCTTCGGCCGGCTCCGCACGCTCAGTCTTGCGTCTCCTATTCTTCTGATCTTCTGAGCTCCTGTTGAATTATTCTGCCCGGAATGATCCATCGCATGGTTCGCACCGTGGTCGCGGCCGCGTGCCTGGTCACCTCACTGGCGGCACAAGCACCGGCGCATTCCACCGCCACCGGCGAGTGGCCGACCTACGGCGGCGACCTGGCCAACTCGAAGTACTCGCCGCTCGATCAGATCACCGCCGCGAACTTCGCGTCGCTGCAGGTCGCCTGGCGCGCGAAGTCGCCGGACGGCTTCCTCAGCCTCACGCAGCCGGACGGATCCGAATGGTCGGCGGACTCGAAGACGATCTTCGACGAGCTCAACCGCCTGGACCCGAAGCGCTGGCGTGACGGCCGGCCGCCCTTCGTCCAGAACTACAAGGCCACGCCGCTGATGGTCGGCGGCACGCTCTATGTGAACACGCCGTCCTCGGTCGGCGCCGCGTACGACGCGCGCACCGGCGCGCTCAAGTGGGTCCACAACCCCAAGAGCTACGAGTCGGGCACCACGACGATGAGCCTCCGGTGGAACCAGCGGGGTGTCGCCTACTGGACCGACGGCACCGAGGAACGGATCTACTGGGGCACCGGCGACGGGTATCTGATCGCCGTCAACGCGAAGACGGGCCGGCCGGTCCCCGGATTCGGCGCCAACGGCCGCGTCGATCTGATGGACGGCCTGCCGCGCGCGAAGCGGGGCACGCGCGATTACCTGAACGCGTTGACCTACTCGGTGCAGTCGCCGCCGATCGTCGTGAAAGACATCGTGATCACGCCCGCCGCCATCTCGTCGTTGATCAAGACGAAGGAACAGATCCCCGGCTGGATCCGCGGGTTCGATGCGCGCACCGGCCAGGTGCGCTGGACCTTCCGCACGGTGCCGGCCAAAGGGGAGTTTGGCAGCGAGACCTGGAGCGACGGCGCCAACGAGTACGCCGGCAAGGTCACGGTGTGGACGCTGATGAGCGCGGACGAGGCGCTCGGCCTCGTCTACCTGCCGACCAACACCACCGCGCCCGATTACTACGGCGCGCACCGGCTCGGCAACAACCTCTTCGCCGAAAGCGTCGTCGCGCTCGACGTGCAAACGGGCGGGCGCGTCTGGCATTTCCAGACGGTGCATCACGGGCTGTGGGACTACGACAATCCGGCGGCACCCAACCTGCTCGACATCACCGTGAACGGCACGCGCATCAAGGCGCTCGCGCAGCTGACCAAGCAGGGCTACATCTTCACGTTCGATCGCGTCACCGGAAAGCCGGTGTGGCCGATCGACGAAAGGGCGGTGCCGCCGTCGGACGTGCCGGGTGAAAAGGCGTCGCCGACGCAGCCGGTGCCGTCGAAGCCGGCGCCGTTCGAGCACCAGGGTGTGACCGTCGACGACCTCGTCGACTTCACGCCGGAGCTGCGGGCGATGGCGGTGAAGGCGATCGAGCCGTTCAAGTACGGCCCACTGTATACGCCGCCGTCGGTGCAGGGCACCATCGCGCGCCCGGGATCGACCGGCGGCGGCAACTGGCAGGGCGCCGCGGTGGATCCCGCCACCGGATACATGTACGTGCCGTCACGCAATGCGTTCGCCATTCACAAGCTGGGCCCGCCCGATCCCGCGCTGGGCAGCAACCTTCTCTACATGCAGACGGCGGGCCGCAATCCGACGATGCCCGAGGGCCTGCCGCTGTTCAAGCCGCCGTACTCCCGCATTACCGCGATCGACATGAACACGGGCGATCATGTCTGGATGGTGCCCACGGGCAACGGCGACCGCATCCGCAACAACCCGCGGTTGAAGGGCCTCAACCTGCCGCCGCTCGGCGGCGACAGCACCTTCAGCGGCCCGCTGCTCACCAGGACCGTCCTGATCTATGCGCTGACGACGGGCGGGAAGGCCGGCGGTCCGCGGCTGGTGGCCTACGACAAGGCCACCGGGAAAGAGCTGGCGTCGGTCGATCTGCCGGGCGCGGCCATCGGCACGCCGATGACCTACGTGGTGAACGGCAAGCAGTACATCGCGATCACCGTGCAGGGCCGCACCCCGACGGATGTGCCGGAGCTCGTGGCCCTGACCCTGCCCTAGCAGGCTGCTGAAAAACGACAGACCGTAGCGCGGTGTAGGGCGGAACTTTAGTTCCGCCTTCGGTGTCAAAACCTCGGTGATCATGCGGTTGCATGTCGCGACCCTCGTGATATTCACGGCCGCCTGTGCGGCTCGCGGGCCGTCGCCGCAGTTGCTGGCCGAGCTCGGCAAGGCCGACGCCCTCCTGCGCCAGGGCTGTTACACCTGTCTCAAAGAAGCGGAAGCGATCTATCAGAAGGTCTCGACGATGCCCAGGCCCGTGCCGGGCGCGGCGCAAGGCGCCTTCGATGCAGCGCTGCTCGTTTCATTGCGGGAAAAAGAACTCGGCCTGCCGGCCGAGGCCGCCATGGATCGCGCCCGCCAGCGCGCCACGGGCCTGATGCCGGTGGTTCCGCCTGCGAGCGCGCCGTCGGTACTCCTTGAGGCGGCGGAACTGTTCATCGGCGAAACGTCGGGCATGGATCCGGGCCGCCCCTCGCCGTTGACCGGACGTGGCCGTCTGCCGCTCGATCCCGCCAACGCGCAGCGCCGCGCACTCGACGCCGCCGCGCCGACCAACCTGGTGGCCGACTATCTCGCGCTTGCGATCGATTGTGAGCAGGCGCGCCTGCGCGACACGATCGATCCGGCCGCCCTGCTCGCCCGTCGCGACGGCGTGCCGCTGATGCGGTTCCGCCTGGCGATCTGCGGGAGGCCGGGGGGACCGTTGGCGGCATCGATCAGGGAGGCGGATCCCCGATTCCTCGACACCCTGCCGTGGGAAGCGCGGCGGGCCATGGTCGGTTCGCAAACAGAGGCGATCGATCTGTTCAGGGCCATTGCGCTCCTCGGTGAGGCCCGCGCCGCATTTCCCGCGTCGTTCTCGATCACCATGTTGTGGTCGCAGACCAACCAGTCGGTGGCGGAATTCGAGGCGGCGCTCTCGGGGTTCGACCGCATCCTGGCGGAGGCGCCGACCCACCGCAATGCCATGCTGGGCCGGCTGACGAGCCTCAGCTACCTGCTGCGCCACCAGGACGCCATCGCGACCGCCACGGCGATGATCGAGCTTGGCACGTGGCACATCGGCGACGCGCACTATTGGCGCGCGTGGAACCACTACAACCTCAACGCGCTCGAGCCGGCGTGGGCCGACGTCGAGATTGCGACCAAGCTGCTCTCGAACTCGAACGTCTACATGCTGGCCGGGCTGATCGCCTATGCCCGCACCGACCTGCCGACGGCGATCGCGCGCTTCGATCGCGCGTTCGTGCTCGATTCGGGCAACTGCGATGCCGTGTGGATGTCGGGCCTGGTGAACGTCGATCGCCAGGAATGGGAGCCGGCCTCGCCGAAGTTCTCGCGCGGCATGACGTGCTTCACGTCGGCGGCCGAGCAGGCGCGCCGGGACCTCACCCAGCTCGAAGCCGGCATCGCCCGGCGCGGCGGGCCGGCCGATCCGCCGACACCGCGCGACGCTCGCGACGCGAAGCAGCGTGCGAAGCTGCAGAAAGACATCGAAACCGGCGAGGAGCGCTCGGCCCAATCGGCCTTCAACGCCGCCCAGTGCTACGCCCGCATCGGCCAGAAGCTCCTGGCCCGCACCCACGTCGATGCCGCTGCGGCTCACCCGCGCTTGAAAGAGAAGGCGGATGCGTTACGCGCCGCCATCGACAAGATGCAATAAAACAATAACGCCGCAGAGACACGCTCCGTGGACACGGTAGAATGCCGCCCACCCGCCTTCGCATGGAGGATCCCTTCCTGCTTCGGCGGGCAAGCAAGGAGCCCACCGTGACACTGCGACCCGTCACCCGTCTTGCCGCCGCCTTCGTGCTCGCGTGCGTCTTTCTGACCGCGCTGGCCGTTTCTCCCCGCCCCATCGTCACGGCCGCCGAAGCGGTGCGCGACCTTGCGGTGGCGACCCCCGAATCGGTCGGCGTGTCGACGGAACGGCTCAAGCGGCTCGACGCCGCCATCAAGAAATGGGTGGACGGCGGACGCATCGCCGGCGCGGTCACCATGCTGACGCGGCATGGGAAAACGGTGAACGTCACCGTCCACGGCAAGAAGGACATCCGCAAGCCCGACCCGATCGAGCGCGACTCGATCTTCCGCATTTTCTCGATGACCAAGCCCGTCACCGGCGTCGCGATGATGATGCTCTACGAGGAGGGGCTGTGGCGCCTCGACGATCCGGTGGCCCGCCTCGTGCCCGAGCTCGGCAAGCTGCAGGTGTTCGTCGGCGAGAACCCCGATGGGACGATGAAGACGGAACCGGCGCGCCGCTCGATCACGATGCGCGAGCTGATGACGCACACCGGCGGCCTGGGCTACGGCTTGAGCGCGGCCAACCCGGTCGATCGGATGTTCCGCGCCGCCAGCCTCACGTCGGGCCGGGTGCCCCTTCAGCAGGTGGTGGAAGGAGTGGCGAAGATCCCGCTGTTGACGCAACCCGGCACGCGCTGGTCCTACAGCATCGCCGTCGACATCCAGGGTTATATCGTCGAAAAGCTGTCGGGCCAGTCGCTCGGGGATTTCATGAAGGCGCGCATCTTCGATCCGCTCGGCATGAAGGACACCGGCTTCTACGTGCCGAAGGAAAAGCTGGCGCGGCTCGCGCTCGTGCACGGCGAGGATGCCGCCGGCACGCTGACCCCGCCGGACGACACTCGCGGCGATCCCACGGTCCCCCCGGCCGGCGCATCAGGGGGCGGCGGCCTGTTCTCGACCGCGGCCGACTACGCGCGCTTCTGCGAGATGCTGCTGGGCCGCGGACAGTTCGGCAAGGCGAGGCTGCTCGCGCCGCGGACCGTCGAGATGATGCGCACCAACCACGTGCTGCCCGAGCCGCTGAAGACGATGCGCGCCGGCACGGGATGGGGCATGGACGTCTCCGTGATGCTCGACGCGGCCACCGCAGGCGAGCCGGTGTCGGACGGGACCTACTGGTGGTGGGGCATCGCCGGCAGCTGGTTCTGGATCGATCCGGTCGCCGACCTCGCCTTCATCGGCATGATTCAGCACCAGGGGCCGACGTTCCGCACGGTCAGCGAGCTGCACGGGGTGTCGCGGAACTGGGTGTATCAGGCGGTGATGAATTGACGATGGTCGAACGACTGATTGGGCGATTGTCTGGTGATTGCCGATTTGCGATTTTGTGATTCGATGGTGGGATTGACGATTCACTGATTGGCTGCCCGATTCGGCAACCGCCGCGAATTCACAGCCGCTGAGCACCATCGATCTTGCCCAAGTCGCGGTCAAAGGTGCCGAGCGGAGTGTGCCCCGCTTTCCGAGCCACCTCCACCATGAGGCAATCGGAGAATCCGACCTTCGGCTGTTGCCGAAACAGCGCGACGGCGGCGGCGACCGCCTCAGTGTCTTGGACGGTCAGGTGTTCGTGGCTCAACAGCATCTCGATAGCAGTCGCGATTGCCTCGGGATCACGATCGTAGACGGAGCCAAGCACCCAAGTTGCCTCAGCGATTGCCAGGTGCGGCACCCATGCCCCTTTGGCAACGAAGGCCTCGGCGACGGCAACCTGCTTAACGTCATCTCGCGTCATGAGCCGGACCAGCACGTTGGTGTCAACGGCCCGCATGGCGCTTCTTGATGTACCGCCGGATTCCGTTCTTCATCTCTTCGACGGTTCGCCGTCTTGGGCTCTTCGAGAACAGCACCCGATGAATGTCTTCGGACGAATAGCGGCCTGCCTTGCGGACGACCACCCGGTCGCCATCCTCATCCCACTCGAGCACCGAGCCCGGACCGACGCCCAGCCTTTGGCGCACCTTGGCGGGAACCGAGACCTGACCTTGCGCCGTGACTTTCGAATGTGCCAGCGCCATGGGGGCTATATTACCACGGTAATGAAGCTGCCATGCCCGATCCGGACGAGGTCAGAATCGTCGTGTCGCCTCGGGCTGTGAGGGTGCGTCGGAATTCTGTCGGCCCAACGGATCGCGCTTGAGCTGCGGCGCGCTGGTGAAAGATTCACTCCCTGATCTACGCGCGCCGCCCGCTTCAGCCGCAGGTTTGGCAGCGCCTTGAAGGATCTGAATGGCGCCAGGTTAGCCCAACTCATAGTTCAGCGTTAGAGGATGCTCAGTCCCGTGCCCAACAGCCGACGTGCCCTCGCCGCGCAGGCTCCGAAGCTCTCCCGTGCCGGAGCCAGGGATGACGAAATAGGACTCCTTCGCCACGCCGTTCTCGAATATTCCCGTGCGTTGGAGCACGAAGCTGCCCGCTTTCCCTGCAACGTGCCCGACGACCCGCTCGAGGCCGACGAACGTGGCCGAGCCGTCGCTGCGGTACATCATCAAGTATTCGACATGCCCCTCGCCCGCGATATCGCCCGTGAACGTCTTTGTGACGGCGGCCCGAGTCAGCTTCGGCACGTCCTGGCTCTCACTATAGGGCTTCTCGTCCCAGCTCTTGATGGTGAATCGGGAGTTCGCAACGTTCTTCACGTTTCTACCTCGGCCAGGTGAGCTGAAGGCGGAGGCCACGCGTCCGCCCAGCGGGAATCTTCAAGCGCAACAAGTCCGCTTCAATCGGTTTCGTCACGAGTACAACGACGAGCGTCCGCACGAAGCCTTGAATCAGGAGACCCGGACACATTGAACGCCGACTCGTCAGCCGCAATAGTGGGATCCGTTGGAACAAGCGCTGGGTCTGCGTCAGCCACACCCTCGCCGGGGAATACGTGGGTCTCGAAGAGGTGGGTGACGGCCTGTGGGACGTATACTTCGGAGCGCTGAAACTGGGGCGCATGGACGAACGCCTCCTCCGGATCGAAGATCATAAAGGCCGAACCGTCAGAAGACCGTCGCCACCGCCCGCCGGCGCCCCGGCGGAGTGGGAGGACGAAACAGTGTTACCCATGTCCCCGGACTGATCTGTTACCT
>MELE01000163.1:64-996 GCA_001768615.1 Acidobacteria bacterium RIFCSPLOWO2_12_FULL_67_14b
GGCGAGCGAAAATACCGGCGCGCACGATCGCTACGACGGCGACTCGGGCTGCGACACGCTGCGCCTGGAACTCACGCGCGACGAGTGGATGAGCGCCCCGGTGCAAGCCGATATCGCGCGCTTTCTTGCCTACCTCGATCATTCCCGTTCCGGCGGGCACGGCGGCGGGCACCACGGCGATGACCACCATCATGGCTCGGACCGCTGGTTCGAGTTCAGCGCCTTCAACCTCGACGTAAAGGACATCGAGAAGCTCCAGGTGAGCGTGGACGGCGTCCTGCTCGATCCGCGCGACCAGGCGGTGGACGCGGTGGACGATACCGCCGGCGTGGCGGAAGACAGTACGGTCAGCGGCAACGTCCTGGCGAACGACTCGGTTCCCGATCTGGTTCGCTCCGTCGAGCTGCTTGCGGGCCCCGCGCACGGCGAGCTGACTTTCAACCCGGACGGCAGCTACAGCTACACGCCCGGCGCTTTCTTCAATTCGCTTTCGCAGGGCGAGACGGCGAGCGAGTCCTTCACTTACCGGGTGACCGATGCCGACGGCGATTCCGACACCGCGGCCGTCACTTTCACGATCACGGGCACGAACGACGGGCCGGTGGTGGCGGCGACCGACGTGGCTGGTGCGGTGACTGAACTGGTGGCTCCGTCCGGCAACCTTACAGACAGCGGCGCCATAGCGTTCAGCGATGTGGACCTGAACGATGTGCACAGCGTGGGCGCGGTGATCGCATCGGCGGGTGCGTTGGGCGCGTTGTCGGCGAGCGTGAGCGCCGACACCACGGGCAGCGGCACGGGTGGCGAGATCACCTGGAGCTACAGCGTGGCGGCCTCGGCGGTGGAATATCTGGCTGCGGGCGAAGAAAAGGTCGAGACCTTCAGCTTCGATCTGTCCGACGGCAACGGCGGTACGGTGTCGCGCTCGGTGA
>MELE01000163.1:1010-7901 GCA_001768615.1 Acidobacteria bacterium RIFCSPLOWO2_12_FULL_67_14b
GGCACGAACGATGCGCCGGTGGCGAATTCGGATACGGCCGCAACCGACGAAGACCACGGCGTCAGCATCAACGTGCTCGCGAACGACACCGATGCGGATGCGAACGACACGCACAGCGTCGATTCCGCGGTGGTGACGAGCGGTCTCGGCGCGGCATCGGCCGCCGGCGGCGAAGTGGCCTACGACCCCGGCGGCGAGTATCAGTACCTGGCGGCGGGGGAAAGCGCCACCGTGGCCATCGACTACACGATGTCCGACAACCATGGAGGCGCGTCCGCTTCCAGCATCGCGCTGACCATCAACGGCGTGAACGACGGGCCGGATGCCGTGAATGACGTCATCGCCGGGTCCGGCGGTGGCACGCAGAGCGGCCCGCTCTCGGTGGCGGTGGTCTACCAGGGCCTGTCGGGCGCGATCAGCGCCACGGTGGCCCAGCTCAACGACGACAGCTGGTTCGATTTCGACGCCACGGCGGTCCATTTCACGGCGGCGGATTCGGCAGCGGAGCTCGCGCAATACGACGTCGTCCTGCTCGGCAACGGCGCCTTCGAGTATTTCTCTACCGACTTCTGGGCCGCGTTGCATCAGTACGTGGATTCGGCAGAGGGCGGCGTGGTGAGCAACGGCTGGACCAGCTTCACCATCGGCGGCGTAAGCAGCGCGCTTGGGTCGGCGGCCGGGTCCGATTACGACGCTGTAACGCCGGTTGCCGGCACTCCCTATAACTACAAAACCGCGGTGTTCGTACCGGTCGCTGGCGGCCATCCGATTACCGACGGCCTGTCGGGCGTCCAAACGTACAGCTTCGTCGTATCGTCCAATTCCCTCGATGCAGGCGCAGTCTCGCTTGCGACGCTATACGGCGGCGGCGACAGCGCGCTCGCCTACCAGGACCAGGCAGGCGATGGCCGCACCGCCTATCTTGGTTTCCAGTTCACCGACTTCGGCTATAGGGACGCGTTCATGGCTTCCTCCGCAGACGGCGACCGGCTGCTTGAGCAGGCGGTGAACTGGGCCGGCGGCAGCGGCACCGGCGGCGGCGGTATCACCGAGGACTCGACGGCCTCGATCGCTGCGGCCGACCTGCTCGCCAACGACACCGATCCCGACACGAGCGACGTGCTGTCGATCTATTCTGTTGCCGCCACCAGCACGAAAGGGGCGGCGGTATCCCTCGATTTGAATGGCGATGTGGTCTACGACGCATCGGCCTCGTCAACTCTCGATGCGCTGGCGGCGGGCGAGACCGATACCGACGATTTCACCTACACCATCACGGACTCGCACGGCGGCTACGATACCGCCACGGTAGAAGTGACGGTCAAGGGCGTGAACGACGGACCAGTGGCGGTCGGCGAGTCATTCTCGACCGACGAGGACACGCCGCTGGTGGTGTCGGCGGCGAGCCTGCTCTCGAACGATACCGACGCCGACTCCGGCGACACCAAGACGCTGGTGTCGGTGCAGGGCGTGGTCAACGGCGCGGTGTCCTTCGATGGCGCCGACGTCACCTTCACACCGAGTGGCGACTACAACGGCCCGGCCGGCTTCACCTACACCATGCAGGACTCGACAGGTGCCCAAAGCACCGCCACGGTCGACGTAACGATCGCCGCGGTGAACGATGCGCCGGCGCTGGAAGCGTCGTTCAGTGGTGGGAACATTTTGTTTGTGGACGACGATGGCGGGCTGAACGGCCAGGGTACCTGGCTCTCGGCGCTGGGCGCGGCGGGCTACACGGTCGACTACGAAGCCATTTCGGTCGACGGCAATCCGGTTAATGCCCTGTCGGGCTACGACGCGGTGATCTGGTCGGTGGGCGATCGGGCCTATACCAACCTGACCGCGCAGAACGTCACGACGCTGCAAGGCTACCTGAATGGCGGGGGCAAGCTGCTGTATGCGGGCGGGCACAGCCTGTACGAGGAGCCCAACGCCACCGGCACCGGGTTCGCCGCCAACTACCTGGGCGTGTCCAGCTACCAGTACAACATGCCCACCTTCATCAATGGCGGGCAGCCGATTGCGGCTGACGGCGAGCTGGGCAGCACGACGCTGCACGTCTGGTCGGGCGGCTGGTACACGAGCATGCTCAGCGGCTTTGATGCCTCGGCCCCCGATGCCCGGGCCCTGCTCACGCTGCAGCCGGGCAACTGGTACGACTACAGCGCCGGTACCGCGGACGATGACATCGCGGCCATCAATGTGACTTCGACCTTCAGTGCGGCCACCTGGGGCTTCGACCTGAACCATGTGGACGGCGCACAGCAGGGCCAGGTGCTGGACGGAACCTTGAGCGCGCTGGGCCTGGGCAACACGCTCACGGTCAACGAAGACGAAACGCTGGCGCTGGCCGGCCTGTCGGTGTCCGATGCGGACGTGGCCGAAACGGCCGGCGGCACACTGCGCGTCACCGCCTCGGTCGGCTCCGGAACCCTTGCAGTGGGCGACACCGCGGGCCTGGTGAGCGCATCGGGACTGGGCAGCGCCTCGGTCACCCTGGAGGGAACCCAGGCCGAGATCAACCAGGCGCTCGATACCCTGAGCTACACCGGCGCGGCGAATTTCAACGGCGCGGACAGCCTGAACGTGTCGGTGAACGATCAGGGCAATACCGGCTCGGGCGGCGCGCTCTCGGATGCCGAGTCCTTCACCATCAACGTGCGCGCGGTGAACGATGCGCCGGTCGCCGAGGACGGCCGCACGGTCCAGGTTGCCGAGGGGACGACGGACGTCTCGATTGGAATTGCGGCGCCCACCGACGTCGATGGCGACACGTTGAGCGTGACCATCAATTCGCTGCCGAATAACGGCACGGTCGCGCTGGCGGGCGGCGCCGCGGTCAGTGCGGGGCAGATCATCAGCGTCGCGGATCTCAGCGGATTGAAATTTTCCGCCGGATCGAGCGCCGGCGACGGCGACTCGGCGCTGAGCTACAGCGTCAGCGACGGCATGGGCGGGTCGGACAGCGCGAGCGTTCAGGTCTCGACGTTCGATGTGGGCACGGCCGGTCCCCAGCAGGTCCTCGGTTTCGACGACCTCGGGCTGGGGCAGCTGATTCCTACCGGCTACGGCGGGTTTGACTGGTATTCGCTGGCGCCGTCACCCAACGACATGGCGGTGTACAACTACGGCAATTCCGTGATCAGCCAGCCCAACGTGGCGATTCCGTGGTTCGGACCGCAGGATACGGCGATCGCGCGCCTCGGCGGCGAAGACTTCGATTTCGACGGCGCGTATTTCGGGCGGCAACAGTTCGTGAGCGACGTGACGCTCACCGGCGTTCGTGACGGCGCCGTCGTGGGCTCGGACACGTTTTTCATAGGTGCCTCCGACAATTCTTCGACGTACACCTGGGTTGCGCCGGACTTCGGGCCGATCGACGTGCTGCAGATTCATTCCAACGTCCAGGGCTGGTGGAAGATGGACAATTTCACCTTCTCCGTCGGCAGCGGGACCGCGGACCTGTCGATCACCGGCGGCACGGGCCCGGACGTGTTGGCGGGCGGCGCGGGGGACGACACGCTGACCGGCGGCGACGGCGCCGACCGTTTCTTCTTCGGCGACAGCGGCGACGGCGCCGACCTGATCACCGACTTCGCGAGCGGCGAGGGCGGCGATGCGCTCGACCTGCGTAGCCTGCTGAGCGGCTACGACCCGGATACCTCGGACATCGACGATTTCCTGCTGCTCACCGAAGCAGACGGCAACACCACGCTGTCGGTGGACGCCAACGGCGCGGTGGGCGGCGCGAGCTTCGAGGAGCTGGCCACGCTGCAGGGGGTGACCGGCCTCACGCTCGGCGAGCTCCAGGCGAACGACAATCTGCTGATCTAGCGAATCCTTTCCGCCGTCCGGGCTAACATAAGGGGGATGGGGAGCTATCGCGAGTTTCACCGCCGCTCGATCGCCGAGCGCGATTCCTTCTGGGCTGAAGAAGCAAAGCTCGTCTATTGGCACAAGCCGTTCGGCAAGGTGCTCGACTACTCCCAACCGCCGTTCGCGAAGTGGTTCGTCGGCGGCGAGACGAATCTCTGCTACAACGCGCTCGACCGGCACCTGGCCGCGCGCGGCAAGCAGAAGGCCCTGGTCTGGATTTCCACCGAAGTCGACCAGACGCGCAGTTTCACCTATGAGGAATTATTTTCGGAAGTAAACCGGACGGCGGCCATGATGCAGTCGCTCGGGGTCGGCAGGGGCGACCGCGTCATCATTTACATGCCGATGATCCCGGAGGCGGCATTCGCGATGCTCGCCTGCGCGCGCATCGGCGCGATCCACTCGGTGGTGTTCGGCGGCTTCGCCGCGGCGAGCCTTGCCGCGCGCATCGACGATGCCCGACCCGCACTGATGATCACCGCCGACGGCGGCAGCCGCATGGGCAAGGTGGTGACCTACAAGTCGCTGGTCGACGAGGCGCTGAAGCTCGCCAAGCACCCGCCGAAGAAGGTCTTGCTCTTCAAGCGCGGCCTCGATCCCGCCATGCGCATAGTCGAGGGCAGGGATGTCGATTGGAATTCCCTGGAAAAGAATTTCTCGGGGAAGAGCGTTCCCTGCGCATGGCTCGAATCCAGCGAACCTTCTTATATCCTCTACACCTCGGGAACCACCGGCCACCCGAAGGGCGTGCAGCGCGATGTCGGCGGCTACGCGGTGGCGCTCGCCTCGTCGATGCGGCGTATTTTCTGCGGCGAAGCCGGCGAATCCATGTTCACCACCTCCGACATCGGCTGGGTGGTGGGGCATTCCTACATCATCTACGCGCCGCTGATCGCCGGCATGACCACCATCATGTACGAAGGCGTGCCGATCCGGCCGGATGCCGGCATCTGGTGGAAGATCGTGCAGGACTACAAGGTCGCGGTGATGTTCTCCGCACCCACCGCGGTGCGCGTGCTGAAGAAGCATGACCCGGCGTTCCTGAAGAAATACGACTTGTCCTCGCTCAAGCACCTGTTCCTCGCGGGCGAGCCGCTCGATGAGCCGACGCACGTCTGGATCACCGAGGCGCTGGGGCGCCCGGTCATCGACCATTATTGGCAGACCGAAACCGGTTGGCCGCTGCTCTCGGCGCATCCCGGCGTCGAGAAGACGCCGCTCAAGATGGGCTCGCCGAGCTTCCCGGTTTACGGCTATGACGTGCGCCTGCTGCACGAGGTGACCGGCAAGCCGGTCGCCGACGGCGAGAAAGCGGTCGTGACCATCACGCCGCCGCTGCCGCCGGGCTGCATGACGACGGTCTGGGGCGACGACGCGCGCTTCGTGAAGACCTACTTCAACGACTTCAAGGGCCAGCTCGTCTATTCGACTTTCGACTGGGGCATCCGCGACAAGGACGGCTATTATTTCATCCTGGGGCGCACCGACGACGTGATCAACGTCGCCGGGCACCGCCTCGGCACGCGCGAGATCGAGGAGGCCGTGAGCATGCATCCCGATATCGCGGAGTGCGCAGTGGTCGGCGTGGCGGACGAGCTGAAGGGGCAGATGCCGCTTGCCTTTGCAGTTTCAAAAAGCAATTCTTTTGAAAAGAAAAAGCTGGAAAGAGAAATCATGGAAACCGTCGACAGGCAGCTCGGCGCGATCGCACGCCCGAAAGCCGTGCATTTCGTGACGCTGCTGCCGAAGACGCGCTCCGGCAAGACGCTGCGCCGCTCGATCCAGGCGCTCGCCGAGGGGCGCGATCCCGGCGACCTCACCACCATCGAGGATCCCAACGCTCTGGAACAAATCAAACAGGCCCTGCACCCATGAAAACACGACCGATGCTGACCCTCGATGACTGCCGCAAGATCTCCGCGGCAGCCGAGGCCGAGGCGAAGAAGAATAACTGGAACGTCTGCATCGCCATCCTCGACGACGGCGGGCACCTGCTGCACCTCGCCCGCATGGACGGGGCTTCCCCGGCCAATGCGCGCATCGCGGTGGCCAAGGGCACGACGGCGGCCGAATCGCGCCGCTCGAGCGGCGTCTGGGAAGAGCGCATCAAGGCCGGCCGCACTTCGATGCTCGGCATGCCCGGCATCACGCCGGTGCAGGGCGGCCTGCCGATCGTGGTCGACGGCGTGTGCGTCGGCGGCATCGGCGCCTCGGGCGTGCAGTCGCACGAGGACGAGCAGATCGTCGCCGCGGGAATCAAGGCGTTGGGTTAATCCACAGAGGAGAGAGAAATGACTTTCAAGCCGATGTTTCGCATCGCAGCCGCAGCTTCATTCGCAATGTTCGCTCTGGGCGCCGTCGCGCAGGTCCCGGCGGATCCCAACAATCCCAACGAGGCCCTGCCGGAGAAGGCGGCCTTCTTGCCGTACGGCGAAACCATCAAGCTCGACCAGGCGATGAAGGCCGCCGACGCCGCGCGCGCGGAGGCCGCCAAGCGCGGCTGGCCCATGTGCATCGCGGTGGTCGCCCCGAGCGGCGACCTGATCTATTTCGCCAAGATGGACGACTGCCAGTACGCCTCGGTCAGGATCGCGCAGCACAAGGCGCGCACGGCGGCCACCTACCGTCGCCCGACAGTCGTGTTCGAGCGCCTGCTCGGCAAGGGGGCGTTCTTCAACTATCTGCCGACGCTCGACGACGTGATCGCGTCGCGCGGCGGCAACCCGATCGTCGTCGGCGGCAGGATCATCGGCGCCATCGGCGTGTCCGGCGGAACCGGGTCGCAGGACGACGTCGTCTCCCAGGCCGGCGCCGCGGCGATCAAGTAGCCGGTTGCACGTCCTCATCGCAGGCGCGGGGATCGGCGGGCTCACCGCCGCCCTCGCGCTGCTCAAGCGCGGTGTCGACGTCGACGTTTACGAGCAGGCGGCCGAGCTGCGCGAGGTCGGCGCGGGGCTGCAACTCAGCGCCAACGGCTCGCGCGTGTTTTACGAGCTCGGTCTCGCCGACGAG
>MELE01000164.1 GCA_001768615.1 Acidobacteria bacterium RIFCSPLOWO2_12_FULL_67_14b
GATCGTACGTACGGAGTTCTTCAAGGACAAGGTCGATGGCTGGCTGAGCCTGTCGGGCGGCCGTCTCGGTGGCAGCCCGGGCCGCGCGGCCACCTTCGGTGCGCCTCGGGCGGGTGCATCAGGTGCATCGGGTGCAGCAGGTGCGCCTGCGCCTGTGCCGACCGAACTGCCGGCCGCCGACTTCTCGTTCATCTACGAAACCGGCCAGCGCGAGATCAGCGAGAGCGGCGTGCCCGCCGCGTCGGCGTGGGCGGCGAAGTATGGTTGCGGTCCGCGGCGACAACCGAAAGAGATCGTCGACACCAAGGCCGGCTACGTCTACGACGGCAGCCGCCAGAATCCGCCGAACCCGGCGTGGGGGCTGCTGCCGGCACCCGGCAAGGCGCACGTGATGGCGTATGAGAACTGCAAGGACGGCCGGGTCGTGGCCGACGTCGTTCGCCTCGACAAGGGCCACACGGAAGGCCTCGAACCGAACATCACCGAAGAGCTCGTGCTCTTGATGCTGTCGGCAAAGGGCGGAAAACTGCAGCAAGCGCGGTAGAGCGCCGTAGAGCGCCGTAGAGCGGAACTTTAGTTCCGCTAACATCGAGGTCCCTATGAAACACGCAGCCACCGTTGCCGTCGTTGCTTTCGTCCTGGCGAGCTCACTGTCCGGCCAGGCGCCCAAGCGGGCCCTGACGATCGAGGACTACTACCGGATCAAGGTGATCGGCGACGTCTCGATTTCGCCCGACGGCAAACGAGTAACGTTCACGGAGTCGACGAGGATCGAAGAGGACAACACAACGTCCATCGAGACCTACGTGGCCAACACCGATGGCTCCGGCCAGCCGCGCAGAATCACGCATAACGGCGGCAGCGGCGGCAACGTCGCGGCCCCACGATGGACCGACGACAACCTGCTGTCGTATTCGCGGAACGCGCGGGTGGCGAGCGCCGTGTTCCTCGGCGCCGGCGCCCCGCCCCCGGCCCCGCGGCCCAACGGCGATCGGTGGAAGGTCGCCGTCGATGTGCCAAACGCTGAACCAGTCGCCGCGCCGCCCGCGGCGCCGGGCGTGATGAGCGGCGACGGCAAGTGGATGGCCCAGGCCAGGGATGGCTCGCGCGCCGCGCCGGAAGAGCCTGCCTCGACCGACTTCGAGAAGCGTCACGCGACGCGCTTCAAGGGCCGGACGTTCGACTGGATGCGCTTCCAGCAGGACGGCCAGGAGTATCCGACGCCGGATCCACGGCTGAGGCCCGCGGCGGAAGTCACCATCACGCCGGTTGACGGCGGCACCGCGAACCAGGTGACGAAGCTCGGCATGCGGCCGTCGAACCTGGCGTGGCATCCGAGCGGCTCGCTAATCGCGTTCACCGCCGACGAGGGGGGGCGAAACGAGCAGACCTACGAACAACCGGACATCTACACGGTGACGACCGCGGGCAACGTGAGCCGCCTGACCAACGATGGATACGTGTGGAGCTCGCTGGCGTACTCGCCTGACGGCCAGTTCCTGCTCGCGGAGCGGACGTTCGGCACCGGCATGATCATTCAGCAGAAGCTGAATCACGGCGGCTCGGACGATCTGATCCTCAAGCCCGCGGCCGGCGGCGCCGACATCAACCTGACCGCCACGTGGGACCTCGAGCCGAACGCGCCGCGCTGGTCGCCGGACGGCCGGCATGTCTACTTCACCGCCGGGAAGGGCGGCACCACGCACCTGTTCCGGGTCGCCGCGCGGGCGGGCGCGCCGGTCGAGCAGGTCACGCAAGGTGAGCGGCGTCTCAACAACATCACCTTCGACAAGGCGATGACGAAGATCGCCTACGCGGTCGGCACCTACGACAGCCCGTCGGAGGTATGGACAGCCAACATCGACGGCTCGGCCGAACGGCGCCTGAGCAGCACCTTCGAGGACATCCGCAACACCATCGGCATCACGAAAACCGAGCGGCTCTCGTGGAAGAGCATGGATGGCACGGTGATCGAGGGCTGGCTGACGCACCCGTATGGATTCGATCGCGCGAAGGGACCGTATCCGATGGTGGTGTTCAACCACGGCGGCCCGCACTCCGCGGTCGGCTATGGCTTCAACTTCAAGCAGCAGTACTTCGCGGCGAACGGCTACTTCGTGTTCGACACCAACTTCCGCAGCTCCACCGGCTACGGCGACGCGTTCAAGTGGGGCACCTGGGGCGCGTGGGGTACGAAAGACGGACAGGACGTCGTGTCGGGGATCGACTACGTGCTGGCGAACTATCCGGTCGATCGCGCCAAGGTCGCCACCATGGGCCACTCCTACGGCGGCTTCATGACCAACTGGCTGATCACCCAGTACCCCGATCGCTTCGCCGCCGCGGCATCAGGCGCCGGCATTTCCAACTGGTTCAGCGACTACGGCACCGCCGACATCTATCGCACGAAGGAGACGGAGTTCTTCGGGACGCCGTGGGACGAGCGCGCCATCGCCCGGATGATCGCGCAGTCGCCGCTGATGCAGGCGGGCAAGGTGAAGACGCCGACCTTGTTCATCAACGGCGAACAGGATCAGCGCGTGCCCTACGAAGAGGGCGAGCAGATGTACTTCGCGGTGCGGCGCCAGGGCGTGCCTGCGAAGATGATCCAGTACGCGGGGCAGCCGCACGGGATCAGCGGCCACTGGAACAACGTGCACCGCATGCTGAACGAGCTGAAGTGGATCGACACCTACGTCAAGAAGACCCCGGCCACCACGACCTCGGCACGACAATGAAGGACGTCCAGCCCTCAGCGGACCGGGCGGGGCGCCGCAGGAACGGCTGTGGCCCTCTGCGAGAGGAGGAACGCCGCGAGATCCGCGGCATCTCCCGGGGCCAGCCGCGGCCACGCAACCCCGCTGCGACGCAACTCCTGCTCCATCCGGGGGGCGTGGTTCCACATCGCCGTGAAGATCGCGATGGGATCGTTCAGCCGCGGAGCCACGCGCAGGTCCGGCCCGATCACGCTGGCGCTGCCGAGGGTGTGGCAGCCGGCGCAACGGTTCGTGAACACCTGCTGGCCCCGTGACGGCGCGCCGCTCACCTGCGCGTAGTTGACGAAATACAGGTAGGCGATGATGTCCGCCATCTCCTGACCGGAGAACCTGACTGGGGGGATGCCGCGCCTGGCGAACTCGGTGGCCATGCCCTGGCTGTGGTTCCACATCGATCCGGCGATCGCCGTCACCGGGCGCATCATCTGGCGCTCGGGTGCGCCGAGATCGGGGCCGCCGCGCCCGCCCTGGCCGGCGATCACATGACAGCTGATGCAGCGTTTCGCGGCAAACAGCTCCTGCCCGCGCCGCGGGCTCCCCGGTTCGACATACACCCGCTCGTCGGCCGCAATGGTGCCCGCCTGCAGAAACGCCAGCAGATCGCCCAGTTCGCCCCCATCGAACTGGGGAAACGGCAACCCGCGGCTGCGCATGAGAGCGGCCATCTCGGTACCGTGGTTCCACATCGCCTGTGCCAGGACGATCGGGGAGACGTGCCCACGGTAGCGCTCGAGGCTCGGCCCCGGCAGGTTCCACGCGTCGCGGTCGCCATGACAGCTCGCGCACCGCTTTTGGCGGAACACCTCGCGCCCGGCCACCGGGTTACCGGCCCCGCCGACCTCGGCCAGGTAGTATCGATAGGCGGTCAGGAACGCCAGCAGGTCGGCCATCTCGCGGTCGTTGAACTCCGGCCGCGCGATCTTGAGGTCGGTCATTTTTTCCCGCATCACCGGCGCGTGGTTCCAGAAAGCGCCGGCCAGGTCGAGGACCGATCCCGGTAGACGGATCCGGCCCAGATCCGGTCCCATGCGCCGGTTATCTCCCCCGAGCGCGTGGCAGCGCGCGCAGCCCTTCTCGACGAACACGCGGGCGCCCGTGGTCGGGTTGTCGGGCAACGTGATCGCCAGCCGCACGGTGGGCACGCCGCGCGCCGGCTGCGCCACGGACTGAGCGCCGGCCCCGATTGCGCCGAGCACGAGCCCTAGAGTCAGGATCGGGTGCCGCATCACGCCTCCACTCTTGCGATGGCCGGACCGCCGGTCGCGGCTACGGCCGGAGACGGGATTGCGGCCGCGTGCGCCTCTTCCAGCTCCCAGATCGAGATGATCGGGAAGAGCTTCGTGAACACCATATAGAGCAACGTGAACGCAGCGAAGCACCCCGCCATGAGCGACCACTCCACCCAGCTCGGCGTGTAGACGAAGGTATGGACCGGCGCCCGCGGGTTCGACAACGAGGGGACCACGATCGTGAAGCGCTCCAGCCACATCCCGATGTTCACGGAGATCGACGCCACGACCGTGCCCGTGACCGTGCGCGTCCGGCTGTTGGCGAGAATCACGAACGGCACCACGAAGCAGGACACGAACATCGCCCAGAACAGCGGCGCGAACCGCCCGAACATCTTCGCGTTGAGCACCGCGATCTCGTCCGGCTCCTGCCCGTACCACGCGGTCAGGTGTTCCGCGAACGTGAAATAGAACCACAGGCACGAGAACACGAGCAGGAGCAGCCCCAGGTTGTTGAAGTGCAGCGGCTGCAGGTATGCCTCGAGCCCGTAGACCTTTCTCACGATGGCCATGGCCACGATGATCGCGGCGATGCCGGAGAAGATCGCTCCGACGACGAAGTACGGACCGAAGATCGTCGAGTGCCACATCGGCTGAATGGTCATCGAGAACACCCACGACACCACGGTGTGCACCGACACGGCCACCGGGATCACCAGGATCGCCATCACCGAGATGGCGCGCTCGAGCCGGTGCCACTGGTGGGGCGCGCCGGTCCAGCCGATCGCCAGCTTTCGGTAGAAGACATGTCGCCACCCCGTGGTGCAGTCGCGCAGCCGCGCGATGTCCGGGATCAGCGGCAGATACAAGTAGAACGTGCTGCAGGTGAGGTAGACGGAGATGCTGCCGACGTCCCACAGCAGAGGCGAGGTGAAGTGCGGATGCCGGAGGACATTCCACGCCCGGTCCGGCCGGCCGAGATCGAGCAGCACGTTGCCGACGCCGAAGAACAGCACCAGCACCGTGATCACTTCCGCCATTCGTGTAATCGGCCGGCGCCACTCCGCGTTGACGATCCTCAGGATCGCCGAGATGAGCGTGCCGGCGTGAGAGACGCCGATGAAGAACACGAAGTTGGTGATGTAGAGGCCCCAGTACACGGGGCGGCCCAGGTTCGTCGCGCCCAGCCCGTGGACGAGCTGCCAGATCCACGCACCGATCGCCCAGAGCACCACGGCGCCGAGCGCCAGGCTCCAGCGCCGGAAGCTCGGGCCGACCGTGAGGATCGGATCGACGATCGGACGATAATCGTCCCGCGGCACAGCGTCCATCTACTCGCCCTCCCGCAAGTACACGACCTTCGGCCGTGTGCCCAGTTCCTCCATCCAGCGGAACGACCGCGGGCTTCCCGCCAGCGCGGCCACCTCACTGTGGGGGTCGTCCAGATCGCCGAAGACCATCGCCTCGGCCGGGCAGGTTTGCACGCACGCGGGGACGTAATCCTCGGCGGCGAGCTCGCGATCTTCGGCGCGCGCGCGATCGCGTGCCCGCATCAGCCGGTGGTGGCAAAACGTGCACTTCTCGACCACACCCTGGGGCCTTGTCGACACGTCGGGGTTGCGCATCGGCACCATGGCCTCCGGCCACTCCGGTGCCGTCCAGTTGAAGACCTTGACCGCGTACGGGCAGGCATTAGTGCAGTACCGGCAGCCGAT
>MELE01000165.1:0-10412 GCA_001768615.1 Acidobacteria bacterium RIFCSPLOWO2_12_FULL_67_14b
GACCCTGCCGGATGGACAGGCCCCCGACCACCCCGAGGACCGCAAAAAGGACGACGACGACCCTGCGGCGCATGCCCTCATTCTACTTGCCGATGAACTGTTTGGCGAAGTCGATGAAGCGGTCGACGTCGGCGAGGTTGCTGACGAGCCCGAGCGACACGCGAACGGCGCCACTGCTTTTCCCATCGATGCACATCCGGAAATCGTCGATCGTGAGATGCGTTTCGTGTTCCGGTTGCCTGAAGCAGGAGGATAGCTCGGTGCCCGTCAGGCCGAGAGCGATCTCGCCGCCGCCGGGATTACAGAAACAGCCCGTGCGCAGCGAGATGTTCGCGTCGGTCGCACGGGCCTCGACTATCCGATGATCGATCGCCCGTCCAGCCGGGTCGCAGAAGTTAAAGGTTACGATGCCGCCGCGGCGATCGGTCGTTGGCGGGCCGTAGAGCCGCGCGAGCGGCTGACCGCCCGGCTGCCGCAGCGCCAGCAGGTTTTCGAGAAGCCACCCGGTGAGGCACCGGACACGTTCGTGAATCGTGTCCATTCCGATCCTGTCGATATGCTCCAGACCGATTTCGATTGCGGGCAGCGCGAGAAAGTCCAGCGTGCCGTCCTCGAAGCCCGATTCGCCTTCGGCCAGATAGTGCTTGTCGCCCTGCACCGACGCCACCGTGATGGTGCCGCCTGCAAACCAGGGGCGGCGCAGCTTCGCCAGCGCCCGCCTGCGCGCGAGCAGACAGCCGACGCCCGTCGGGTACCCGAAGATCTTGTAGAAGGACTGCACCACGAAGTCGGGCGCCCATCGCCCGAGGTCGAGCCGGTTGGCCGGGGTGAACGCGGCGGCGTCGAGCAGGACGTCCCATCCGCGGGCCTGCGCGCGCTCAATCCACTCGAGCGGGTGCTGCACGCCAGAAAAATTCGACTGCGCCGGATAGGCGAACAGACCGGGCGCGTCGTTGGCCCCAGGGTCACTATCTCCAGGGCGATCGAGCTCGCGCTCGAGATCGCGCTCGTCAACCCGCATGTCCGGCAGCACGACCGGAATGTAGGTGGCGGTCGCTCCCCTCGCGCGGGCGAATTCTCGAATCCCGTTCACCGAATTGTGGTTGTCGAACGTCAGGAGGTAGCGGCTCTGCGGCCCGAACGGGTACGACTCGCCTACGAGCTTCAGCGCCTGGCTGGCGTTTGTCGTGAAGACGACGGCCCACTCGTCAGGCGACGCGTTGAAGAAGGCCAGGATCCGCTGCCGCACTCGCGTGATCGAAGCCGTGGAAAATGACGACGTCGGGCTGGTCGAGTGTGGGTTGCCGAAGACGTGATCCCGCAGCAGTGAGAAGTGACGCTCGAGCTGTGAGGTGGCGTACAGGTTTGCCGCCGTGTAATCGAGGTACGTGCAGCCGTGGGCGGCGAGCGCCGGGTATTCCCGCGCCCGCAGCTCGTCGAGCGCCCGCGTCGTTTCATACGACGGATACGCGCGGTCAAAGGCAGGGGACGCGGCGGCCGCTTTCATCAGAATCACCGTAGCACAAGACTATGGACTTGACCGCTACGCTTCGGTGAGCGCACGATGGTCCTCTGATGCCTCCTGTCCTGCTGGTCGACGACGACGCCGCCGTGCGACGAACCATCGCCCGGTTCTTGACGTTCGAGGGCTTCATCGTGGTCGAGGCCAGCAACGGCCAGGAAGCGCTGACGTATCTGCGGACGGGGGCCGGCGCAAGCGTCATCTTGCTGGATTTGCGGATGCCGGTGATGGACGGCTGGACGTTCCGACGCGAGCAGCGTCTCGATCCGCTGCTCGAACACATTCCCGTCGTCGTCCTGTCCGGCGCGGATGCAGATCGGTTTCCGGAGCTCGAGGCGGCGGCGGCGTTCGAAAAGCCGGTCAGGATGGCGCAGGTTGCGGGAGCGGTCCGGAGGCTGTCCGCAGCGCCAGAACCCTGACGGTTCTGTTCTGCGTAGAACCTTGGGGTTCGTTTCTGTCTGGGGAACCCTTAGAGGTCAATTCCCCGAGAACCCTGTAGGGTTCTGACCCCCTTAAGAACCCTGTAGGGTTCTATCCTCCTTAAGAACCCTGCAGAGTTCTGTCCCAGAAGCCGCGAGCGTCGGTCGCCGCAGAACCTGGAGGGTTGGTGAAGCTGGCGGCACCAGGTAGAGCTCGTCCCCGACTCTGACATCCCGCGCTCGGAGAATGCCGGCGGGCAACTCGATCACCGCGTGCGCGCGCGGCGCGATCGCAAAGCGCCACGGCGCCAACCCCCTCACGATGCGCACGGCGCGTCCATCGCGATCGACGAAGACGACGTCGATCGGAAAGCGCATGAACATGGTGTGAATCGACCAGCAGGGCGAGAGGACCAGGGCCGCCGACAAATCGAGGCTGTCGTGCCCGAGAAGTCCGTGGCGGCGCTCCGTACGAGTCAGCGCGAGGGTCACGTCGCTCGCAATCGTTCGGTCGGATCGTGCGTTGAGGAGCAACATCAGAACACCCCCGGGACAAGGTGCCATCCGACGCGGCGGCAATAGGACTGGTAGTCCGCGTCGGCGCTGAGCACGCGTTCTTCGATGAGGGCACGAACGACGAGCGCGCCGTCCGCCATGATCAGCACGGCCGCGTTCCACGGCGTCGGATGCGCGATGAGAAACGCGACGTGCGTCACCAGGTATCCTGCGTAGATCGGATGCCGGACGAGCACGTACGGCCCGCGCACGACGACACCGCGGTTGGCCGGCGCGATCCCGAAGCTGCGGCCGAGCGCCAGCTTCCCGACGATCACGAGGCCGAGGCCTGCGACGGATGCGATCGCGGTGACCGCGTCCGGGACCGTGTGCGATCCGTCGACCGCGCGGAGGAGCGGGGGGCCCGCTACCGACATCGCCGTCGCCAACACGCCGGCGGCCGATCGATCGATGAGCCGGGTCCGCCGCCTTACGATCGTCAGGACGACGACGAGCGACTCGCTGGCGAGGAGCAGCAGGCCGGTGACGTGGCCGGTTCTCAGAAAGTTGCCGAGAAGATTGGCGGAGAGCAGCGAGAAGAGCACGATCACGATCGCCCTTGCCACGAGATCCGTGGCGACGCCGCTCTCGAGGCGTCGGGACATCAGTGAATGTCCATCTGCGGACGTGCTGACGCCCGGCGCCGCGGCGGCGCCGCAGGCTGCGGCTCGTCGTCGACGAAGTAGGCGCTGCACGCGGCGTCGATCAGCTCGCGCGTGATGACCGGCTCGATGCCGCGATAGCGGCACATGGCGGTGACATGTTCCAGCAGGTCGCGCGGATGGCAGGCGCGCATCGGCCGCCCCATCGGACCGTAGTGCCGCCGCTGCAGGTAGGCGACCATCACCTGGTGAAATCGCAGATCCCTCTTCTTGCAGTTCATCTCGAAGATGCGCGAGTACTGATCGACCGAGGGGTCCCCAATCGCAATCTTGTAGGGAATCCGGCGGAGGAACGCCTCGTCGGCGAGCGAGGCCGGGTTGAGGTTCGTCGCAAATACGATGAGCACGTCGAACGGGACCTGAAACTTCTTGCCGGTGTGCAGCGTGAGGTAGTCGATGCGGCTCTCGAGCGGCACGATCCAGCGGTTCAGCAGATCCTGCGGCCGCATCCGCTGCCGGCCGAAGTCGTCGACGAGGAACACGCCGCCGTTGGCCTTCAGCTGAATGGGCGCCTCGTAGAACTTCGAGAGCGGGTTGAAGCTGAGATCGAGCATGTCCAGCGTCAGCTCGCCGCCGACCATGACCACGGGACGGCGGATGCGCACCCATCGCCTGTCGCGCGCCGCCGTGGCGACGACGCTCGACGAGTCCACGTCGGCCTCGAGCGAATCGTGATTGATCGGATCGAACATCGTGATGAGATGTCCGTCGATTTCGATCGCGTGGGGCATGTACATGTCCCCGCCGATGGTCCGCCCCAGCCCTTCCGCGATCACCGTCTTGCCGTTCCCGGGCGGGCCGTAGAGAAACAGCGCCTTGCCTGCGTTGATTGCCGGGCCCAGCTGTTCGAGGATGTTGTCCCCGATGACGAGATGCGAGAAGCCGCGGCGAAGGCGCTCGCGATCGATGTAGCCGCGGGCGGCCATCAGGCTGCGCATCTCGGCGACGTAGGCGGACAGTGGAACCGGCGCGGGTCCGATGTACTGGCTCGCGTCGAGGTGCTGGCGCGCGCGGTCGCGGCCGGCGTCGGTCAACGCGTATCGATAGCCAGCCGATCCCGATCCGGAGCCGGTCGTGCCGCGGACCTCGACGAGCCGCTCGGCGCGCGCGTGCTCGATGAGCGGCTCCAGCAGCCCGAACGGCAGGCGCATCCGATCGGCGACGACCAACCCGGTCGCCTCGCCTGTATACAGCGTCTTGACGAGGAGTTGCTCGATGAAGTCGGTGCGCAGACCCGTCTCCTCGAGCGTCTTCGGAACCTGCGGCGCAGGCGCGGGACTGGGAATATCAAACAGCGACGGAGTCGGCGTCCGGGTGATTGTCGCCATGTCGTCAGGGCTGTGCCATCGGAAGAAGGATCTGGACGAACTTGATGACGGCCGGGCCGAGCGTCACGACCCAGATCGCCGGGAAGATGCAGATGACCAGCGGGAACACCATCTTCGCGCCGGTCTTGGCCGCTGCCTCCTCGGCGCGCTGACGGCGTTTCGTCCGCAGCGTCTCGGAGTGGACCCGCAGCGACTGCGCCACGCTGGTGCCGAACTTGTCGGTCTGGACCAGCATCGTGACGAGCGAGGCAATGTCGTCGAGTCCGGTCCGCCGCGCGAGGTTATGCAGCGCCTCGGCGCGGCCCGTGCCGGCACGGAGTTCGAGGTTGATGAGCCTGAGCTCGTCGCACAAATCCGGGTGCGCGAACATCAGCTCTTCGGAGACCCGTTGCAGGGCCTGATCGAGGCCCAGGCCCGCTTCGACGCTGACGACCAGCAGATCGAGTGCGTCAGCCAGGCCGAGGCGGATGCGGTGCTGCCGCCGTTTGGCCATGCGCGCGAGGGCCATGCTGGGCAGGACGTAAGCCACGCCGCACACCGCGAGCGCGAGCATCAGGTTCGGACGGCCGACGAGCGGCGTCGTGGCCACCACGAAACCGAGCACGGCGAGGCCGAGACGAATCCCGAAGAAGACGACCATCGCCTCGCGGCCGCGATACCCGGCCGTGACCAGCCGCTGCTGCAGCTTCCCGATCTCCTTGGTGGAGCGCGGCGCCATCGCGCCCATGCGCTTGAGCGCGGCGATTATCGTGCGGTCCGCGGGAGGATCGTCACTCAGATCCGTGCGTGTCGCGCTCACCTCGCCGAGCCGGCGCTCGATGGCGGTGGCGCCGCCCGGCGCAAAGGCCAGCGCGGCCGCAAAGATGAGCAGCGAGATGAATGCGAATCCGAGGAGCGGCAGCAGGATGGTCACAGCTATACCTCGATCTTGATCACTTTCCGGATCCAGAGATAGCCGACGCCTTGCAGCACCATCGCGCCGGCCAGCATCACCTGGCCCATGTGTTCGCGGAACAGCAGCTGCATGTGATCGGGATTGATAAACGACAGAGCGACCGCCAGAAACGCCGGCAGCGTCAACAGCACGTAGCCGGTAAACCGGCCGTGCGCCGTATGGACGCGCACCTGCCGCTGAATCTTGAAGCGCTCGCGCACCACGTGCGCGAGGTTGTCGAGAATCTCGGACAGGTTGCCGCCTGTCTCGCGCTGAATCAGCACCGCCGTGACGAAGAACCGAACGTCGAGAATGCTGACGCGTTCCGACAATTCATTGAGCGCCTCGCGCAGCGGCAGACCGAAGTTCTGCTGGTCGAACGTCTTTTTCATCTCCGGACCCACGGGGGCCGGCATCTCGTCGGCGACCATGCCGAGCGCGGTCTGAAACGCGTGGCCCGCCCGGATCGCGCGCGACAGCACGTCGAGCGCTTCGGGAAACTGCTCTTCGAATCGTTTCAGGCGCGTGGAGCGCTTCTGCTTCAGCCACGCGAAGGGGGCAAAGGCTCCGAGCGCCCCGATGGCGGGGCCCGCAAAGGGCTGCCGGACGAACAGCGCGGCGAGCAGACCCAGGCCGGCGGCGGCGCACAGGCTGAACATCACCATCGCACTCGGCGTTGTCTTGATGCCGGATTGCTCGATGAGCCGCCCCAATCCCGATCCGGCGCGCGAGCGCGACAACAGGCGATCGACGGCGGGCATCGGCCCTTCGACGACGTGCTTCACGACGGTCGCATCGGCGGGCGCCGGATCGCCGGCAACCTGACTGGTCGACACCTCGCGCAGCCGGCGATCGAGCTGTCGCTGCGCCGCGCCGCTCGACACCGACAGAAAGTACCCGCCGACGATCAGACCCGTCACGAACAGGAAGACGACGACGGCGAGCAGCATCACCGAACCTCCGTGACGCCTTCGAACATGTCGGCGGGCAGGTGGATGCCCGCCATCTTGAGGCGCTCGCAGCATTTCGGACGCACACCTGTTGCGCGGAACCGCCCAATGACCTTGCCGTCCTGAGTGACCCCCATCTTGTCGAACACGAAGATCTCCTGCATGGTGATCACGTCGCCTTCCATGCCGGTGATTTCCGAGATGCTCGTGACCTTGCGCGATCCGTCGCTGAGGCGCGTCTGCTGCAGCACGAACTGGATGGCCGATGAAATCTGCTGCCGCATCGCCCGCTCCGGCAGGTTCGTCGCGCCCATGGCGATCATCGTTTCAATACGGGTCAGCGCGTCGCGCGGCGAGTTGGCGTGAACGGTCGTCAGCGAGCCGTCATGGCCCGTGTTCATCGCCTGCAGCATGTCCAGCGCTTCTTCGCCGCGGACTTCGCCGACCACGATGCGATCGGGGCGCATACGCAGGGCGTTGATGACGAGCTGCCGCTGTCGAATCGCGCCTTTGCCCTCGACGTTCGGCGGCCGCGTTTCGAGGCGCGCCACGTGCTCCTGGTGCAGCTGCAATTCGGCGGCGTCCTCGATCGTGACGATGCGTTCCTTTTCCGAGATGAAGCTCGACAGCACGTTCAGCAGCGTCGTCTTGCCGGCGCCGGTGCCGCCGCTGATGAGGCCGTTCAGTCGCGCCCGGACGCAGTGGCTCAGAAAATCGAGCATCGGCCGCGTCAGCGCGCGCAGGGTGACGAGGTCGTCGGCCTTCAACCGCTCGGCGGGGAAGCGCCTGATCGACAGGAGCGGCCCGTCCACCGCGAGCGGCGGGATGATGGCGTTCACGCGCGAGCCGTCGAGCAGGCGCGCGTCAACCATGGGCGAGCTGTCGTCGACGCGCCGGCCGACGCCGCTGACGATGCGATCGATGACGCGCAGCAGGTGCCGGTCGTCCTGGAAGTGCGTCGGCACGCGTTCGAGCGTGCCTCCGCGCTCGACGAACACGTTCTTGTGCGTGTTTACGAGGATGTCGCTGATGGACGGATCGCGCAGGAGCGGCTCGAGCGGCCCGAGGCCGAACACGTCGTCGAGCAGCTCGCTGAAGAGCGTCTCGCGCTCAGCCAGGCTGATCGGCGTGCCTTCTTCCGCGAGAATCTCGCCGAGGAGCGTCCGGATCTCGCTTTCGGCGCGCGACCGGTCGGCCTGGGCCAGCGCCTCGAGGTTCAGGCGGCTGAGCAGCTTCCGATGCACGTTGGCCCGGAGCTCGAGGTACTGCTGCCGCGGCGGCTGTACGCCGCGGCCGGGCCCCGGTTGCAGGCCGGGCGCTGCGGGCCTCGCATTCGAGAAGGGCGGTGGAATCGCGGGGGCGATTGGATTCATGGAATCACCACATGGACGCCAGGCGATCGAACGCGAGGCGGCCGCGCTTGGCCGGTTGCTGCGGCGTCGACGCCGTCTCGGGATCGACAATCCGCCGCGTGAAACTGTCGAACTGCTCGGCGATTTCGCTGTCGCCGGTCAGGGCCAGCGGCACGCCGGAATTGAGCGCGGTCGACACGGTCTTGTAGTCGCTCGGAAACGTGTGGTGAATCGGATGGCCGAGCGCGCCTTCGATCTGCTTCGGCGGAATCGGATACGGCTCGGCGGCGCGGTTCAGCAGAATGCGGACGCGTTCGCCGCACGCGCCCAGCTGGCGCACGCGGTCGAGCAGGCGCTGCGCGTTCCTGACTGAGGGCACGTCGGGATTCGCCACGAGAAACATCGTGTCCGCCGTGTACAGCGCCGCAACCGTGACCGAATTGATCTGGCTCCCGGCGTCAATGAGGATGTACTCGTACTGCTTCGCCAGCAGCCGGAACACTTCCTCGATGGTGCCGCCGTCCGATGCCCCGGGTCGATCGAACTGATCGGAGCCGGCGAGAATATCCAGCCCTGATTTGTGTTTCACGACCAGCTCGCGCAGGAACTCCCGGTCGAGCCGATGCAGGTTGTCGAGTGCGTCGATCAGGCTGTAGCGTTGCCGGATGCCGAGAAAAAGCGCGACCTCGCCCAGGCCCGGCTTCAGGTCCACGATGATCGTGGACCGCTTGGTGAGGCGCGCCAGGTCGACGCCACAGTTGACGGCAAGGGTCGTCGTGCCGGCGCCGCCCTTCGCCCCGAAGAACACGAGCGTGGTGGCCGCGGCGCGAGCGCCCTGCGTCGTTTCGCGCCGGGTGGCGGTCCGCCGGATGGCGCCGTGAAATGTTTCTTCAGGCGGCGGCCACGTGAAGAACTCGTTCGCACCGGCGCGCATCGACTGCAGAATCAGATCCGGCTCGGCCTGCAGCGCGACGACGAAGATCCCGGCATGCGGCGAGGCGGCGCGGAGCCGCTCGATGGTTGCCATGGCCGACGAGGAATCGCCGCGGATGTCGACGATGACGAGATCGACCGCCGCGTCTTCGCGCGCGTGCCGATCGTCGATGATGCTGACGGGAATCGCACAGGACCGCAGGAGCCGCCCGATCTGCGTCGTGAACGCGTCGTCGTGACTGACAATGAAGCCGGCGAGTTGTGCCATGTTATTGGACCAGCCGGATCGCGACGGGGAACGCACCCGCGGGCGCAGGCCCGGCGTTCGGGTTGATGAGTCCGCTGATGGGCGTAATGCGGCCGTAGACCTGATTGCCTGACCGGCGTTCGATGAAGAACCCCATGATGTTTGCCAGCCTGAAGTCCGCGTTGCGCCCGTTCGCTTTGTTCTCGTCGTAGTAGTCGGGGTCGTACAGCGGCAGCGGCGTGATGCGCGGGCTGATTCCGAACCTGCTGCCTCTGACGCAGCCGCACCCGGTGTCCCAAGCCGCTCCGGGATCCTTCGCAATCAAGTCGTCGATGCCGTCGCTCGTGGGGCCCACCATGTTGCCGGGCTCCTGAATCATGTAGGTGGGGTTGTCCGGCGAAAAGGAGATGATCGAGGAGTTGCAGCCCGAGATGTTCTCCCTATAGAAATCAGCGCCAATCTCGCCAGGCATCTTCCACGAGAAATACATCGTCGGCTCGATGTTGTTGCCGGTGCCGGCGCGAATCACGAGCACGGTGCCCTTGTCGGCCGCTGTGTAGCCGGTGTACCCCGGCTGCCCCGCCGGGATATACGTATCGCGTGTGCCTGCAGGCAGCAGTCCGCCATGATTGTCATACCTCGTGAACGTGCTGGTGTCCGGGTCGAACGGCGCGCCGTTCGGTTCCTGCCATCGGTCGGGAATCATGAACGGCTTGACGCAGGTCGCCGAATTCGCCGGCGAGGCTTCGGCCGTCGCGCTCGCGCCGATGTCCACGGTCGGGACGCCGAAGATCGGACCAATCAGCGTCGGGATGGCGTTCAGTCGCGCGGTCGTTCGGAACACAGAAACTGCGACGCGCGTCGGCTGGCCCTGTGGATCGTTCGGAAACGTAACGTCGGCCGGAGTCACGGAAGGCGGCGCGCCCATCATCGCATTGGCCGTGGCCGCGCTGATCGCAGCCGTCACTGCAGGACCGGTTGACGAGCGATCATCGAAGTCGTTGAAGCCGAGCGCGATCGCACCGGCGAGCGCGCCGGCGTCCGCCGCATTCTGGGCCTGAGACTTTCCGGTCATGAACATCCCGACGTCGATGGCCAGCGTCGTGGCGGCCATGAACGCCATGAAGCCCATCCCGACGAATACGAACGTCATGCCCCGCTCGTCGCGTCGAAGGCGCCGAATCTTGTTGCGCATAGAACCCCCTGGGCGTCGTTAGTGGCGCTCTTGTTTCGCGAGCTCCGCCTGATATCGAAGTTGTGCGGCCCTCAATCGATTCTGGGCATCGGCAATTTCCTTTTGATGCTTCTTGTCGATTTCAGCCTGCTTCCGGGCCTGTTCCTTGGCTTGTTCCGCTGCTTGTTTGGCCAACTCGGCGTCGCGCTGCGCCTGCGCGCGGTTCACCTTCGCAAGCCGCTCGTCTTCTTCCTTCTGCTTGCGGCGATCCACTTCGGCCTGTTTCGCGTGGCGTTTGGCCTCCGCAGCCATCGCGCGGCTCTCCGCCTCGTCGCG
>MELE01000165.1:10437-11365 GCA_001768615.1 Acidobacteria bacterium RIFCSPLOWO2_12_FULL_67_14b
TCGGCGACCCTGCGTTCCTCGGCGGAGGCGGGACGGGTCGTACTCTCGACAGCCGCCGTCGTCACCGGCGCGGTCGATGCCGACGCCTGCCCCGGGCTGGTGGCCGGCGTGGGGTCGGGCGCGTGCACGACGGTCCGGGTCGCGGGCGACTGTTGCTTCAACATCGCGGCGGCGTCCGCGGGCGACGGCTTTCCGCTGGTGGAGACGGCCGCCGGCTGATTGACAGGCGCGACAGCCTGCGTGCGCGTCGCCGGCGCGGACCTGAATGCCGGCGGTGGCGACGGGACGGTCTGCCGGTCGGTCAAGGGCGGAATATACGGCTCCATCTGACGCGGGAGCTCGGTCGTCACGCCCGGAGAGTTGTTCGGCAGAATTTCCGGCGTGATCATCACGACGAGCTCGGTGAGGTTTTTCTGGGCCGCCTTGCTGCGGAACAGCAGACCGAGAATCGGGATGTCGCCGAGGCCGGGCACCTTCTGGACCGACGAGATCATGCTGTTGTTGATCAGGCCGGCAATCGCGAAGGTTTGATTATTGTTAAGTTCAATCTCGGTTTCCGTGCGCCGCGTCGTCAATGCTGGAATGCGGAACCCGTTCAGCGTGACCGCGTTGTTGAAGTCCAGCGTGCTGACTTCGGGACGCACCTTCAGGTGAACGCGGTCGCCAATCACGGTTGGTGTGAAGGTGAGACGAATGCCAAATTCCTTGAACTGCACCGTGATGGTCGTTCCCGCCGCCGTCCCCTGAGCGATCGGAATCGGGAATTCGCCGCCGGCCAGGAAGCTGGCCTCTTTGCCGCTTTCGGCCACGAGGTTCGGCTCGGCCAGGCTCTGAAAGAGGCCTTTGGTCTGGAGCGCCTTGATCATGAGGCCGAGATCAAACTTCTGGTTGTACAGAAAGAGGTTCAGGAAATCGCTGAAGGTGAACT
>MELE01000165.1:11427-14196 GCA_001768615.1 Acidobacteria bacterium RIFCSPLOWO2_12_FULL_67_14b
TCGAATCCCGGTGCTGGAAACTGCCCGGTCGTCACGCGTCCGATGGTGTTCTCGATGCCCGTGGGGCTCGTGAACAGGCCGAGGCCGAGCTCGGTCATCGCGCTGCGGCTCACTTCCGCAAAACGGACGCGCAACAGCACCTGATTGCTCCGGCCCGCTTCTCCCACTTGAAGGAGCGAGATAAGCTCTTCTTTCTTCTCGACGAAACTGCCCGCGAGGCTCGCCATCTTGTCTGCGACGTCCTTCGACGAGACGGTACCCGACAACACGGCGCTTCTGCCGTTGGCACGCACATCGATTGATTCCTTGGGGAACAGCTCCTTGAGCTGTGCGGTGAGCACCGCGAGATCGCGCTGCACGATGACTTCGTACCGGCGGATGCTGCCGGCGCGGTCCCAGACGAACATCGAAATCGTGCCCGCCGCCTTGCCATTGATGAGCAGCTCGCTCGGCGAGGTGACGTGGGCGTCGGCCACGTCGGCGCTCGTCAGCGAGACGCGCGCGATCGGCTTACCGATGTTGACGATCGTTGAGCGGCCGACGAGCAGCCGCACCGGATCGGACGCGGGCTCAACCGGCAGCGCGCTTTCGAGCGCGGCGATGGGCGTGACGGCTCGATTCGCCGTGGCCACCTGCGCGTACACCGTTGACGGCCCGAAGACCGCCACGATCAGGATGACCGAACCGATCAGCTTCGGGACCGGCCGATTTCTGTGCGTTGGGGCTCGCATAAGTCCGCTACTCCTCACGCACACTCTCGAGTGCGCGTTTATCGCCACGAATAATTTCGACAGTGGGTAAGGTTGCAGTCGGTGCGACGGGTCTCACGACCCGGGCGATCGCTCTCGGCGTCGTCGCCGGGGCGCCGAGCAGCGCTGCCGGACGGATGCCGGGGGTGGCCGGCGTCTCCTTGTCCAGCGGATTGCGAAGCGCGAGCTGGATCTTGCCCTCAGTGCTCGCCAGCGTCAGCCGCTCGGCCTGGCCTGGATCGACCAGCAGCGTGACCACGCTGACCGGGACCGGCTTGTCCTTGACGTCGCGCTCGATCTTGGTCCCTGCGGCCAAAACCTGAACATTCGTCAGAATCACTTTGGATGTCATATCCGCCGACTGATGTGTCGGGCTGACCGTGGCGACGACGTCGACGCGCGTGCCCGGCAGGACGTAGCCGGCGACGCCGATGACTTCGTTGACCTTCACCGACACGGCCCGCAGGCCCGGCGGAATCGCCGGGGGCAGCCCGGCGCCCGCTTCCTTCGACGCCAGCTTGAGCTCGAGAAACGGCTCGTTCTGAATCATCGGCATGATGAGGCCGCGGCCGATGACCATGTTTGGATCGGAGATCGCCTGGGCGGGCACGGCGTTGGCTGGCCAGTCGATGATGCGAAGGTCGTCGCGGGCGATCTCGGCGCCCACCTCCAAATCGACGGCCGCGACCACGACCGGTTTGGTCGGGATCGTGGTGGTCTTCGCCGGCAGGTTCTGGACGTAGTTGTACGTCCCGAACGCAAACACGCCGCCGGCCGCAATCGCCAGCACGAGCACGATGAACACGCGCATCCGGGCCATAAGCGCTCTCCTAGAACTGCGTTTCGTTCCGCATGGTGGCCGACGCGGTCAACGTGATTGGCGCGCCGGTCATCGTCCCGCTGACGACGAGCCGCGCCACCGGCTGCAGCACCATGAAACTGAATGGATACGTCACCGTCACGCGCGACGCCGACGCATTGCCGGCTGCACCGAGCGTAACCTCCGCCGGCGTGACGGCAACGCCGATGCTCTCGTCGGAATTAAGCCCTCCGAGCTGGAGGTACTCGCGCACGCGCGCATCGATTGCCCCGGCGACCGGATTCGGCAGCACGGCGACCCGTGCGCCTTCACGCGCCGCGTTGGTCATCACCTGCCAGGTCTGATACGCGCGCCCGAACTCGAAGATCCCGACACAGACGAGAAGCACGATCGGCAAGGTGAGCGCAGTCTCGATAATCGCCGCGCCGCGCTCGCTCCGGAATCTGTTCGTCATCTCAAAACCCCAGCGCCGCCACGATCGTGCCGACGGCGATCGCGGGGGCATATGCGAATCGGTTGTCGGTCGTCGGTCGTTCAATCTGGGCGACATTGGCTCCCCCCGTCAGCACGAGCGTCGCGGTTTCCTGAAGCGTGGCCTGCAGGCGTCCGCGGGACATCGCCACGAGCACGGCGAGCGCGCCGCCCAGGATCGCCGTGTAGACGAACGCCACGCCGATGCCCGTCGGGCCCAGCAGGGTCCCAACGGCGGCGAACAACTTCACGTCTCCAGCGCCTGTGGCGCCGACGATGTGACCGGGCAGCATCAGCAGCAGGCCGACGGCAAAGCCGCCGAGCGCGCCGGCCACCGACACCGTCGTCAGGTGCGCCGCCGCGAGACTCACTCCAAGCCCGGTGATCGTCAGCGTCAGCCAGTTCGGCACGCGCCGCGTCCGCAGGTCGACGACGGCGCTGGCGCCGCCGCTGCCTGCCACCGCCGCGAGGACGAGCGCGTCAGATGGCATTGGCGAAGGTCTGCCAGAAAACAGTGTTGACGGTGGTGCCGACCGCCGTGACCGCGACAATCGCGACCACCGCGATCAGCGCCACTAACAGTCCGTACTCGATCAGGTCCTGTCCTTCGTCACGGCGCAGGACCAGCTTGTGAACCAGTGCGACCACGGCATCCATGCCAGCCTCACCTTTCGTGAACGTGTCTGACTTTGCGGTTGACCGTCGCCGTCGACGCCCCGCCCGCGATCT
>MELE01000166.1:0-10482 GCA_001768615.1 Acidobacteria bacterium RIFCSPLOWO2_12_FULL_67_14b
CGTTTCCGGTCCTTCAAGGAGTCTGGATGATGCGGCTCACACGCGGATGGTGGATCTCCCTTGGCGTCGCCGTCATCGCAACGGCGCGAGTGGCCGCCGGTCCGGCAGGCTCGACCGCGCCAGCCGCCGCGCCCACCTTCTCCAGGGACGTCGCGCCGGTGCTCTTCAGCCGATGCGCCGAATGTCATCGGCCCGGGTCGATGGCGCCGATGTCACTCCTGACCTATGAGGATGCCCGGCCCTGGGCGAAGGCCATCAAGCAGAAGGTCACCAGGCGCGAAATGCCGCCGTGGGGCGCCGACCCCAGCGTCGGCACCTTCGCCAACGACCCAAGCCTGAAGCAATCCGAGATCGACATGATTGCCGCGTGGGCCGACGCCGGCGCACCCGAGGGGAACCGGGCCGATCTGCCGGCCAGGCCCCAGTTCGCCGAGGGCTGGTCGATCGGCAAGCCCGACCACATCTTCACGATGCTGCAGCCGTTCAAGGTCCCCGCCGACGGCACGGTGCCGTACGTCTACATCACGATCCCGACGAACCTGAAAGAAGACATCTGGATTCGCGGCGTCGAGCTCAAGCCCACCGATCGCCGCGTGGTACATCACATCATCAGCGACCTCGTGGAAGGCAACGGGAAGCCGCCCGACCCGGCGCCGCAACCGACGCGCGACCGCACCCGCAAGGAGGTCGGCGGCGGCCTCGGTGGCCTCGTGCCCGGGCGCCTGTATGGCCTATATGAAGAGGGTGTGGCGCGGAAGATCCCCGCGGGCGCCGACATCGTGTTGCAGATGCACTACACGACAATCGGCGAGCCCGTGACCGACCAGACGCAAATCGGCGTCGTCCTTGCCAAGGAGCCGCCCACCAGGCTCCTCGCCGGCGGCGGCGGACAGATTCCGAACGTCACCTTCGCGATTCCGCCCGGCCATCCGAACTACGAGGTGGTCGCCAGGCAGACCATCGCTCGAGACACCTACCTGAGCACGATGTACCCGCACATGCACGTGCGCGGCAAGGACGTCGCCTACACGATCGTCTATCCCGACGGGCGGGAAGAGGTCGTGCTGAGGGTGCCGAAGTACGACTTCAACTGGCAGCTGAACTACCGTCTCGCGCAACCCAAGTTCATGCCGCAGGGGTCGACGCTGCTCGTCAAGGCGCACTACGACAATTCCAACGACAACCCCTTCAACCCCGATCCGGCGGCGACCGTCCGCTGGGGCGATCAGACCTGGGAAGAGATGCTGATCGGCTACTACGGGACGATCGAGATCGCGAAGCCCGAGATCAAGCACTAGGCTCGCCGTGGCCGCCGGTCAGCTTCTGCTGCCGCAGGGCGGCGGCGCCGAGCATGCCGCCCATGCCCATGGACTCGACGGCGCTGCTGGGGATCAGCATCAGCGCGCCCTTCTCCTTCAGGCCTTCGTACAGCATGTTCATCGCGCGCAGGTGCAGCGCGGTCGGGTTGTCGTGATACGACTTGGCGGCTTCCTGGAACGAGTGCGCGATCTCCATCTCCGCCTGGCCGAGGATGATGCGCGCCTGTTTCTCCCGCGCCGCCTGCGCCTCGCGCGACATCGCGTCCTGGAGCGCGCCGGGAATGACGACGTCGCGCATTTCCACCGAGGAGACGGTGACGCCCCACGGGTTCGAGCGCTGATCGATCAGCTGCTGGAGGTCGGCTTCGATCTTCTCGCGCCCGCGCAGCAGATCAGTAAGCGTGGTGCGGCCGATGATGTCGCGCAGGGCGGTCTGCGCCGCCCAGCTGACGGCCTGCTCGTAGTCCTGCACTTCGAGCGCGGCTTTTTCGGCGTCGTAGACCATCCAGAACAGGACGGCGTCGACGTTGACCGGCACCGTGTCGGACGTGAGGGTCTGCTCGGCGGCAAAGCTGGTGGTGATCGTCCGCTGATCGATCCACGACGACACGCGGTCGACGAACGGCAGGATCCAGAAGAGGCCGGGCCCGCGCAGGCCGGTGAAGCGTCCGAAGCGCAGCACGATCGCCCGCTCCCATTGCTGCGCGATGCGGGGCGACGGCACCAGCAGGAGGGCGAGGCCGGCCGCGGCGATCGCCAGGCTGCGGCTGCCGGTGGCGGTGAAGGCGGCCCACCCGATGGCGGCCGAGACGACGAGGATGGCGATGGCGACCACGTTGACGCGCGGCACCTCCATGCGGGCATCCGACGAGCGACGACCAAGGCCAAGCGAGACCATCATGATCCTCCCTGCTGTTGCGTTGTGAGCGCCGCCACCACATCGTCGATCGTGAAGCCCGCCGCGCCGGCGTCGGCGAGGACGCGCGTCACGAACGCGCGCAGCCGGCGGTCGTGCTCGCGGGGCGGGCGGGCCCGTTCCGGCGTGGTGTGGATGAACGACCCGACGCCGCGCCGGGTCTCGATGACCCCGGCGCGCTCGAGCTCGGCGTAGACCCGCGCGACGGTATTGGCGTTGACGCGCAGGTCGACGGCCATCTGCCGGACGGTCGGCAGTTGATCGCCGGGCCGCAGGCGGCCGGTCGCGATGCCGGCGCGCAGCCCGCGTTCGAGCTGCGCGTAGATCGGCGTCTTGTCGCGGGGGTCGATGGCAACCACGCCCATGTCTGTGAGTCATTGTATTAGTTCATTAGTACATTGTCAAGCGGGTTAAGATCGGTGCTGGTTTTCACGTGAACGACGCCGATCGCGCCCTCCTCCGCCAGCTCCGGACCCTCCTGCTTCACCTGCACAAGACGCTGATCGACTGGCAGCGGGAGGAATACGAGCTCGACCATGGCACGCTGCAGACCACGCACTTGCTCCAGGTGATCTTCAACGACGAGGCGTTCGCGTGGCTGCGCTCGATGTCGGGGCTGATCGTCAGGATTGACGAAGCGCTTGAAACCAGGGGGCAGGCCCCCCATAAAGGGGGGCCCTACGATGCGAAAGGGGGGCCCTATGAGGAGCCATCGATCGCGCCGCTTGTCGCGCAGGCGCGCGAGCTGGCGTCACCGGCCGCGGGCAGCGTCTACGCCGAGCGCTATCACGCGGCCTTGCAGGAGCTTCCCGAGGCCGTGCTGGCGCACCGCGACCTGGTGACGCTGCTCAAGCTGCACAATCCGCCCGCCAGCGCCTGAGCCAGGCGCTCAGGGAATGGTGAGGCGGACCTCGGTTCGCGGGCCCTTCACCTCGAGCGGCCGCTCGACCGTGCGCCCTTCGAACGTCACCGCCACTTTGTAGGACCCGGCCGGCACGTCGGCGATCTGGAACGCGCCCTGCTCGTCGGCGATGGTCGCAAGCGGGCCCGGCGTGGCCACCACGAGCGCCTGCATGCCGGGATGGATGTCGCACATGACGTCGTACTGGCCGGTGCGATCGAAGGTGTGCACGTGCTTGTTCTGCGGCTCGGTGGCCACGCTGAAGACGGCGGTGCCCGTGCCCCGGCGGGTCACATTCACGTTGTGCGGCATGTCTTCGCTGTTACGGAACTCCACCGGCTGGCCCACGCGCACGTAGAGGATGTTCGGCACGAAGGTCTTCGCGTATTGATCCATCACCGCCGGACCCTCGGGCATCGGCACCTCGCCGGTCGCGGGCAGCAGCACGACGATCGCGCCAGGCGGCGCCGTGCCGGCGACGACGCCGGGTCCGGAGGGTTCAGGCGCCGCCGCGGCGGGCGCCTTCTGCTCCGCGGGCGAACAGGCCAGGGCACAGCACGACACGATCACGAAGGCGGTCGTCAGCGGGCGGCGCATCAGTTCTCCTTCTCGAACCGGACGGCATACACCGGCGGCAGGTTGGACGACACCGTCTGCCACGAGTCCCCGCCATCGTCGCTCGTCCACACCGATCCGGTAGTCGATCCCATGGCGAGGCGGTTGCCGGTTTCGTCCACATCGAGGGCGTGGCGATAAACGAGGTCGTACGAGTACTCCTGCGGAAGGCCGCGGGTGATGGTCTCGAAGCTCCGGCCGCCGTCGCGCGTGCGGTTGACGACGACGCGTCCGTCCACTGGAAAGCGCTTTTCGTCGCTCGTGCCCGGCACGAACCACGCGGTATCGGGATCCGCCGGGTGCACTGCGACGGGGAAGCCAAACGCGGAGGGCGTGATGCCCTTCAGCTCGGTCCACGAGGCCGCGCCGTCGGTGGACTTGAAGATGCCGTTGTGATGCTGGACCCACAGCACGTCCGGGTGCGAACGGCACTGCGCGAGCAGGTGCGGGTCCTGCACGTTCTGCTCGAACTGCTTGTCGGGAGGCATGAATTCGGCGCGCATGCCTTTGGCGGTGATCGTCCAGGTGTTGCCGCCGTCGCGCGTGGTCCACACGCCTCCGCACGACACCCCGACTTTCACGTGGCGCGCGTCGCGCGGGTCGACGCAGATGGAATGGATGCCGGGCTGGTCGGCGCCGCCGCCGAACCACTGCTCGCGCAGCGGGTCGTCCCAGAGCGGGCGGTTCAGCTCCCACGAGTCGCCGCTATCGGCGGACTTGAACAGGCCGCCCGGCAGCGTGCCGCACCAGATCACACCCGGCTCGCCGGCGCCGCCGGGTTCGAGCGCCCACACCAGCTTCAGCGACCACTCGACCGGGGTGCCCTCGACGGGCGTCTTGGGCACGTAGCCTGCGGGCTTCTCGGGGTACTTTGGCGCCGCGATCTCCTGCCAGGTGGCGCCGCCGTCGCGCGATCGATGCAGCTTGACGCCGAAGTGCCCGTGATTGAGCGCGGCGACGAGGTCTCCGCTCCACGGGTCGTGCAGCGTCAGCGTGACGTTGTCGCCGACGAAATGCGCGCGGGCCACGCGCCAGCCGGACGCCCCGCGGTCGAGCGTGAACAATCCCTTGCGCGTGCTGACGAAACACCGATCGCTCACCGCATCACCCTCCGGACAACGACTGCACGATGTCCACCACCGCCGCGGCCGGCACGCCGTCGCTCAGCCGGTCGCGGTCGTCGATCTGGCGGCCGTCGATGAAGGCGGCCATGTGCTTGCGCAGCTTGCCCGTGTCGTCGAGCACGTAGCCGCGCGCCGGCTCGTTGCCCTGGAAGTAGGCGTCCAGCACCTCGCGGAGCGTGGCACCGTTCACCTCGCGGGTGGGGCACTCGACGTGCCGCTGGATGTTGCGCGTGAACCTGACCGAGGGCATGGCCGTCTTCGCATTCTACAACCGGGCGCGCGACCACGCCCAGGCCAGGGCCAGCACGAGCACGACTCCGGCGGGACGGGCGGCGGGACGCGCGAACACGATCGCCCCGTTGATCACCATCGTCAGGACGAATGCGCGCCACAGCCAGTGCCGCCACGTCCACGCGGCGGCGAGCCAGAGCGTGATGAAGAGGTAATTCACGTAGAGGTTGCCGCTCCATTCGAACCCATAGACTGCGGCGCCCTGGCGGGCGGTCTCGCGGACGGCGAGGGCATGATCCCAGTGATAGCGGATCGCCAGGGCCAGCAGCGCATGGATCGCCGCGAGCACGCCGCCGGCGATCCACGCGGGGCGTGCCCAGCGAGCCGGCTGGCCGTTCCGCGCGAGCGGGCCCTTGCCGATCTCGGCGATCACCAACAGCGCCAGCGCGATCCAGATCGTTGCGTAGAGAAGTATCACCGGCGGGTCACAGGCGGATGCCGATCGGGCTGCCGGCGAAGGCGATCCGCTCCGCCGTCTTCCGGCCCGCCACCCGCACGTCAATCAGGCGCGTGAGCGGCGGCCGCATCCGCGACCCCGGCGCCAGCCGCACCGTGAAGCGGCGGTTGGCGTCGTCCCACGCCATCGCCATCCGCATGAACGCGCCCTTCCGGTGGTCGAACGACCGGCCGTCGTCCTCGTACATCTCGAACGATCCGTTCGCGCCCGGATAGACGGTCACCGACAGCGGCGCGTCGACCGGCTCATCCACGTATTGCCGGACCGGCCCCATCGGCACGATCGCCCCCGCGCGCACGTGCAGCGGCAGGGTTTCCAGATCGACGGCGCGGTCGATCTCGCGCCCGCCCTCGAGCTTTTCGTCGGTCCAGAAATCAAACCAGGATCCGCGCGGCAGGTAGAGGCGCCGGCTCGTCGCGCCCTTTTCGACGACGGGCGAGACGAGAATGTCGCGTCCCCACAGGAACTGATCGCCTCGCGCGACGGCCACCGCATCGTCGGGATGGTGCAGCCACAACGCGCGCATCATCGGCAGGCCGGTGTCGACGCACTCACGCGCGGCGGTGTACGTGTACGGCATCAGCCGATAGCGCAGCTCGAGGTACTTCCTCACAATCGGCTCGACGGCCGCGTTGTTCAACTCCTTCGGATCGGGATCGGCCGCGCCGCCCGTGTAGCCGCGCAACTCCGACGGGGGGATCTTGCCCAGGTTCCAGCCCCACGGCAGGCGCAGGTGCCAGTTGCGGCCGTGCGAGCGGAACGACGGGCAGAACGTGCCGAACTGGAACCAGCGGACGTGCAGCTCGCCGGTGTATTCGGCGGTCGGCACGAAGCCGCCGATGTCGGTGCCCCAGAACGGAATGCCCGAGAGGCCGGTGTTGATCGCCACCGGGACGTGGGTTTTCAACGTCTCCCAGAACGAATACACGTCGCCCGACCAGAGAAAGGCGCCGTAGCGCTGCATGCCCGGCGACCCGTTGCGGTGCAGCGCGAAGGGCCGTTGGTTGGGCCGATACCGCTGCGGGCCTTCCCAGTACATCCTGATGCGCGCCATGCGCGACGGTTCGTCGAGGCCGTCGCCCTGGTCGGGCCACATGCCGTCGACGCCGAGGTCGTAGAGCGGCTGGTGATACGGCCAATAGCAGGGCACCGCACGATCGTCGGGCCACTTGTCGTCAGGCGTGCGCCCGCTCGGCACCGCTTGCGCCGGCGCGCACGGATCGGTGACGGCGCCGGCCATGCGGCGTCCTTCGATCACGACGTGGAGCACGACCTTGAAGTGCTGCGCGTGCGCCTCGTCGATGAACTGTTTGGGGTTCGGGAAGTTCTCCGCCTTCCAGCCGAACTCGCCGTTGCGGGTGTTCCATCCCGACGGCGTGAACTCGGTGCCGAGATAGATCAGCGCGTCGCAGGGCAGGTTCTTCTCGCGGAAGGTGTTGGCGACCCACGCGATCTCGTCGGGCCCCGCCAGCGTGCGATGCGATTGCATGTAGCCGAACGACCAGAGCGGCGGCAGCTCCGCGAAGCCGGTGATGCGCGCGTATTCGCGCATGATCGCTTTCGGATCCGCCGATGCCGTCACGAACAGATCGAGTGGCACGTCGTCGGTCGGCGTCAGCCGGCCTTCGGGGCCGGTCAGGTCGAATGCGCCGAGCGGCTGGTGGATGTACATGCCCCAGCCATCCGTGCCGACGAGCCACTGGATGGGCACGCGCCCGCCGTGCGTGCGCAGCTGGTAGCCGCCCTGGCCGTTGCGCGTGCCGTAGGTCTGACCCTTGCGATCGAATTGGGGGCCGCCCTCGCCGAACCCGAGCAGCGGCCCCTTGCCGAGCGAGAACGACATGGTCGAGGTCTGCGGGTCGAGCACGATGCGCTGGACCGTTTCACCCCTGGCGTTGTCGATCTGCAATGTTGGCGGGGTGGCCGTGAATCGCACCGTGAGGTTGCCGGCGCGGACCGGTGAAAACGCGGTGCGCGCTCGCTGAAGCGGCTTGCCGGTGGCTGCCGGGACGAGCGCGAGATCGGCCGGGAGCGGCTGCGCGGATGTCCCGGCGATGGGCAGCACGGCGATTCGCACGGTGGCCGGGCCGACCGACGCGATGGCGATTTCGACGGGCCTGCCGCCGACGAGGATCGGCGCGGATTGTCCGCGGAGGAAGACGGGCGCCAGGGAGAAGCCTGCGCCGGCCGCGCCGATGGTCTTGAGCGCCTGTCTTCGGTTCACGGGTTTGTGCATGCGGGCAATATAATTCGTTTCTTGATCGTCCACCTCGTCGACGGCACGTTCGAGTTGTTCCGCCACTACTACGGCGTGCCCAAGGCGCTCGACAAGAATGGCGTGGAGGTCGGCGCCGTGCGGGGCGTGGTCGCCTCCGTTCGCGGCATGCTCAACTTCGGCGCCACGCACGTCGGCGTGGCGACCGATCACGTCATCGAGTCGTTTCGCAACCAGCTCTGGCCGGGCTACAAGACCAGCGAGGGCATCGCGCCCGACCTGCTGGCGCAGTTCCATCCGCTCGAAGAGGCGCTGGTGGCGCTGGGCGTGAAGGTGTGGCCGATGATCGAGTACGAAGCCGATGATGCGCTGGGCGCGGCGGCGGTGAAGGCCGCGCTCGATCCGCGCGTGACGCAGGTGCGGATCTGTTCGCCGGACAAAGACCTGTCGCAGTGCGTGCGGGGCACGCGCATCGTGCAGGAGGATCGGCTGCGCCGCACCATTCGGGACGAAGCCGGCGTGATCGCGAAGTTCGGCGTCGGCCCCGGGTCGATCCCCGACTACCTCGCGCTGGTCGGCGATTCGTCAGACGGTTATCCCGGCCTGGCGGGATGGGGCGCCAAGTCCGCGTCCGCGGTGCTCGCGAAGTTCGGGCACATCGAGAACATCCCGGACGATCCGACGACGTGGGGCGTCAACGTCCGTGCGGGCGCGCTGGCGGCGACGTTGAAGCGCGATCGCGAGCTGGCGTTGCTGTTCCGCGACATCGCGACCATTCGCACCGACGTTCCGGTGTTCGAATCGGTGGATGAACTGGAGTGGCATGGACCGACGCCGGCGTTCGCGGCGGTGAAGGCGCGGTTCGACTCGGCAGTCAGCGACGACTCCGGCCGCGCCCCTCGCCGGAACTAAAAAGAAACCACGAAGAACACGAAGAAAACCACGAAGCTCACGAAGAACATCACCAAGCTCACAAAGTCAGAATGTTCTTCTGAAAAACAGTTTCGTGGTCTTCGTGATTCTCTTCGTGATCTTCGTGGTCTATTTTTGTCCGTAGTACGCGCTCTTACCGTGCTTGCGCAGGTAGTGCTTGTCGATCAGGAACTGATCGGGACGGGGCGCATCCGGCGCCATCAGGCGCGCCTGCCAGTCCATGCGCGCGACGAACTCGAGCACGCGCGCGTTCTCGATCGCATGGGCCGCGTCCGCGCCCCACGCGAACGGCGCGTGACTGGCGACCAGCACCGCCGGCACGTCCGCCGGCGAAATCCCCATCTCCTGGAACGTCTCGACGATCACCAGGCCGGTGTGGGCCTCGTAGTCGTTCTCGACTTCCGCCTGCGTCAGCGCCCGCGTCACGGGCACGTCACCGCGGAAGTAGTCTGCGTGCGTCGTGCCCATGCAGCGCACGCCCATTCTCGCCTGCGCGAACATCGTCGCGTATTCCGAATGCGTGTGCACGATCGCGCCGCACGAGAAGGCGCGATACAGCTCGCGATGGGTGGGCGTGTCGGAAGATGGCCGCAGATCGCTGTCGACGACCTTGCCGGTGTCGAGCGAGACCAGCACGATGCGGTCGGGCGTGAGCCGATCGTAGGGCACGCCGCTCGGCTTGATCGCAAACACCCCGGCCGCGCGATCGACCACGGACAGGTTGCCGAACGTGCCGATCACGAGGCCGCTGTTGGCGAGGTCGAGGTGGGCGCGGCAGACGGTGTCTCGAAGTGTGTTCATGGTCGAATGGCGAGCAACCGTTTCATCACCGACCCAAGGTCGGCCGACTTCGACACGCCGCCGAAGGTGTCGTGGAGCGCCCGGTAGATCGCATAGAGCTCATTGTAGACGGCGTGCGCCTCGGGCCGCGGCGTGAACCGCTTGTCTTCGAGCGACGTCATGCGGCGCTGGGCCTCGGCCCAGTCGTCGTAGCCGCCTGCGGCGGCACCGGCGGTGACCGCGGCGGACAGCGCCGCCCCCAGGGCCGGCGCCTGCGACGAGCCGGCGAGCAGCATCGGCTGGCCGATCACGTCGGCGTAGATCTGCAGGAAGACGTCGTTCTTGCCGGCGATGCCGCCGCAGCAGACCACGCGATCGATCGGCACGCCGTACTCGCGGATGCGCTCGATGATCGCGCGCGCGCCATACGCCGTGGCCTCGATCAGCGCCCGATAGATTTCCGCCCGCGTGGTCCGCAGCGTCTGGCCGAGGATCAATCCGGTGAGCTTCGGATCGACGAGGATGGTGCGGTTGCCGTTGTTCCAGTCGAGGGCCATCAATCCGGATGCGCCGGGCTGCATCGCGCCGGCCTCGCGCGAGAGCTCGTCGTGCAGCGCCGCACCGCCCTGGCACACGCCTTCGACCCACCACTTGAGAATGTCGCCGACCGCCGATTGGCCCGCCTCGATGCCGTAGTAGCCGGGGAGGATGGAGCCGTTGACGATGCCGCAGATGCCGGGGATGTCTCCGATACGATCGGACGCCGGCGCGATCGCGCAATCGCACGTGGACGTGCCGATGATCTTCACCAACGTGCCCGTCGCGATGCCCGCTCCGATCGCGCCGTAGTGCGCGTCGAAGCCGCCCATGGCAATCGCGATGCCTTCCGGCAGTCCGAGCGTATCCGCCCACTCGCGGCACAAATGACCGG
>MELE01000166.1:10495-14546 GCA_001768615.1 Acidobacteria bacterium RIFCSPLOWO2_12_FULL_67_14b
CCGCCCATGGCAATCGCGATGCCTTCCGGCAGTCCGAGCGTATCCGCCCACTCGCGGCACAAATGACCGGCCGGTGTGCCGGGCGGCCAGGCCTTGTCGTACAGCCGGTCGCGCAGCTCGGCAAGCTTCGGATCGAGCCGCGCCAGAAATTCTCTGGACGGTAATCCGCCCGGATCCCGGAGCCCGGATCCCGGAGCCCGGGCTGAATACATCGCCTTATGCCCCGCGGCGCAGACACAGCGGACGATGTCGCGGGGGTTGGTGACGCCGGCCAGCACCGCGGGAACAAAATCCGCCAGCTCGACCCAGCTCGCCGCCGCATCGAAGACGTCGGGCGCCACCTTCAGGCAGCGCCAGATCTTCGACCACCACCACTCGGACGAGTAGGTGCCGCCGATCGGCGCCAGGTATTGCGGCGCGTGCTGCTTGGCGGTCTCGGTGATCGCCGCGGCCTCCGCCGCCGACGTGTGGTCCTTCCACAGCCATGCCTGCGCCGACAGGTTGTCTTTCCACCTGGGGTCGAGCGCGAGCGGGCGGGCGGACGCGTCGATCGGCAGCGGCGTCGAGCCCGTCGTGTCACTGCCGATGCCGATCACGCGATCGCGCGAGAACGCCGGATCCCGCTCGGCGTCCGCGAGCGCGCCTTTCGTCGACGCGCGCAGCGCCGCGATGTAGTCGGCAGGGTGCTGCCGCGCCAAGTGCGCATCCCTGGGATGGAGCAGCACACCCTGCTCGCCGCTCGGGTAGTCGGCCACGCTCTCGCCGACCGTGCGCCCGTCGCCGACCGACACCACGATGGCGCGGGCGGAGTTGGTGCCGAAGTCGACACCGATGGTGAAGGCCGCGGTACTCATCCGATGAGCACGGGCGAGACGACGTCCAAAATATCGGGGCCGGTGCCTGCGGCGCGGGCCTGGTCGAGCCGCGCCTGATCGGCGAGCACGCGGACCGCCTTCCGTGCGAGGTTCGCGAAGTTAATCAGGCTGCGCTCGATGGCGCGCGTCGGGTCCTCGCGATAGGTGAACTGATCCTGGCTGTAGTAACCACGGTAGTTGCGGACGAAGGTGGTGTAGAGGTACTCGACCGACTCGGGAATCGACAGCGTGCCGAACATCAGGTCCTGGTCGTTGCGGCCCTGGCGCGCGTCGTTGATGTCGAACTTGTGCACCGGCACGCCCGCGTACGCCGCCAGGTCGCACGACGTCGAGGCCGTCGTCGCCTCCATCTTCTGGTGGCCGTAGTCGATGGTGAGGCCGCAATTAGTGCCGCCGCAGGCCTGGTTCACCCGCTGCGCCACGAGGATCGCCGACGCTGCGGTGGGGATGATCATGTAGAGCTCGCGCGGCTCGTAGGGCTTCGGCTCGATGGCCAGCCGGATGCCGTGCTCGAGGCAGGCCATGTTCACGATCACGAGCGCCTCGGTGAACCACTCGATCGACTGCTTGTAGTCGATCTGGAAGTGATAGTCGGCGCCATCCGACCCCGGCCACACGCTGAGCACCGGGATCTGCATCAGCCGGCAGATCTCGACGCCCTTGAGCACCTCGTCCAGCGCCGCCTTGCGCAGCGCCGGGTTCGGGTTGCAGGGGCCGCCGAGCCGGAACTTCGGGTTGGTCCAGGTGTTGATGTTGCACGCCGTGACCGTCAGGTCCAGCTCGGCCAGGTAGCCCGTCCGCGCGCGCTCGATGTGCGCGTGGTCGATGTCGCCGTTGAGCGTCGTCTCGAAGACGCTTTGGTGGATCTCGATGGCGTCGATCCCGGCGGCCTTCGTGCGCCGGCACTGGCCCTCGAAGTCGTTTTGAAACGCGGGGTCGTCCGAGTGGTAGCCGGGCGGCGCGAACCGATCGCAGAAGTCGCCGGCGGACCAGTGGCCGACGCTCATCCGGATGCCCATGGTCCTGAGGAAGTCGAGCGACGCCTGGCGATCGAGGTAGCCCTCGAGGCCGGCGGCGTAAGCCATCTGGTCCGGTGAAAAACGCGTTGTCATGATCAGGAATCCTATCAGCGATACTATTCGCCCATGAAGCCACGAGACCTGGCCATCGCCGTGTGCGGGACCCTGGCGTTCAGCCTCACCGCCGTGCAAAGCCAAAGCGGGGCGCCGGCCAAGCCTGACTATCCGATCAAGCCCGTGACCTTCACCAAGGTCCACCTGAACGACGTCTTCTGGGCGCCGCGGATCGAGATCAACCGCACCGCGAGCATCCCCTCCGCGTTCGAGCAGTGCGAGCTCACCGGGCGGGTGAACCTCTTCGATCGCGCGGCCGCCGTGCTGCGAGCCGATACCAGCGTCGACACGCGCCCGCCCGGCTATCCGTTCGACGAATCGGATCTCTACAAGGTGATCGAGGGCGCGTCGTACTCGTTGAGCGTCACGCCGGATCCCAAGCTGGATGCCTATGTCGACGGGCTGATCGCGAAGATCGCCGCCGCGCAGGAGCCCGACGGCTACATCTACACGACGCGCACGATCGATCCGAAGAACCCCCATCGATGGGCCGGCCCCGAGCGCTGGGTGTTCGAGCGCGACGACAGCCACGAGCTCTACGACCTCGGCCACCTGTTCGAGGCCGCCGTCGCGCATCACCTCGCCACCGGCAAGCGCACGCTGCTGAACGTGGCGATCAAGGCCGCGGACCTGCTGGTGGCGACCTTCGGGCCGGGCAAGCGGACGACGTGGCCCGGCCACCAGATCACCGAGATGGCTTTGGTGCGCCTGTATCGCGTGACGGGCACGGAGGCCTATCTCAGCCTCGCGAAGTTCCTGCTCGACGAGCGCGGCCCGGGGCCCTACCCCGAGGGCGAGCGCGCGAACCCGCGCGGGTTGAACTACAACCAGGCGCACTTGAAGGTGGTGGAGCAGAGCGAGCCGGTGGGTCACGCGGTCCGCGCGGTCTACATGTACTCGGGGATGGCCGACGTGGCCGCGGTCACCGGCGATGCGGCCATGCGCGCGGCGGGCAAGCGCATCTGGGACTACCTGATCGAGAGCAAGCTGTATCTCACGGGCGGCATCGGCGCATCGGGCAGCGGCGAGGCGTTCGGCCAGCCCTACGAGCTGCCGAACATGACGGCGTACAACGAAACGTGCGCGTCGGTGGGCATGGACTTCTGGAACCACCGCCTGTTCCTGCTCGAAGGCGACGCGAAGTACATCGACGTGATGGAGCGCACGCTCTTCAACGGGCTGGTCTCGGGCGTGTCGCTCGACGGCAAGACGTTTTTCTACCCGAACCCGCTCGAGTCGAACGGCCAGCACGCGCGGCAGGAATGGTTCGGCGTGGCGTGCTGCCCGGGCAACATCACCCGGTTCATGCCGTCGGTCCCCGGCTATCTCTATGCCACCCGCGGCGACGCCGTGTTCGTGAACCTGTTCGCTGCGGGCAGCGCGGACGTCGACCTGCCGGGCGGCGCGATCAGGATAGTGCAGGAGACGCGGTACCCGTGGGACGGCGCGGTGAAGATCGCCGTGACGCCGGCCCGCGCGCGGCGGTTTGCGATCAACGTCCGCATTCCCGGATGGGCCCGCAACGAGCCCGTGCCGAGCGACCTCTACCGGTTCACGGACGCCGCGCCGGCCGCGACCGTTCGCGTGAACGGCCAGGCCGTGCCGCTTGCCCTCGACAAGGGCTACGTGACGATCGATCGCACCTGGTCGCCCGGCGACACGATTGCGCTCGACCTGCCGATGCCCGTCCGCCGCGTGGTCTCGAACTACCAGGTGATGGCGAACCGCGAGCGTGTGGCGCTGCAGCGCGGTCCCATCGTGTTCGCCGCGGAATGGCCCGACAACCCCAACGGCAAGGTCCGCAACATCGTGCTGCCCGACGCCAATGCGCTCTCGAGCGACTTCCGCGCCGATCTGCTCAACGGCGTGCAGGTGATCCGCGGCCGCGCGGTCGGCCTCGCGCTCGACGAGACGGGTGCGGTCCGGCGGACGGAGCAGCCGTTCATGGCGATCCCGTACGCCACGTGGGCGAATCGCGGGCGGGGCCAGATGGCCGTGTGGCTCGCGCGCACGGACGCGGTGGCCCGGCCGACGCCGTTTCCG
>MELE01000166.1:14552-14755 GCA_001768615.1 Acidobacteria bacterium RIFCSPLOWO2_12_FULL_67_14b
GCCACGACCTCGGCCATCGCCGCCTCGCCGCTGCCGAACGGGCGCGGCAAGAACCCGCGCAATATGATCGACGGCGAAGAGCCGGCCAGCTCGTCGGACTCGTCCGCCTACTTCGACTGGTGGCCCGTGCAGGGCAGCGCCAACGAGTGGATCGAGATGACGTTTGCCAGGCCGTCCGCCGTGTCGTCCGTCGAGCTCTATTG
>MELE01000167.1 GCA_001768615.1 Acidobacteria bacterium RIFCSPLOWO2_12_FULL_67_14b
AGCCCCAAGCCTCAAGCCCCAAGCCTCAAGCCCCAAGCCCCAAGCCTCAAGCCCCAAGCCCCAAGCCTATTTCCTGTGTGTGTCGATGTACTCCAGCGCGAACTTTTCGAGCGGCGCGCTGCGCAGGCCGATCAGCTTCGCCTCTTCGGTGGCCTTGTCCACGGCCCACCCGTCCTGGAGCACGCGCTTCACCATCCACACGGCGCCGACGCGGCTGGCCGACCCGCAGTGAACGTACACCGGTTGGTTGGCCTTGTTGGCCACCTCCGCCAGGAACTGGTCGAACACCTTGGGATCGGGCTGCGCGCCGTTGAGCGGGAGGTGAATGTAGTTGAGCCCCAGCGACTTGGCGTGCGCCGCGTTGAGCTCGATGTTGGCGTTAGGCTCGGTGGCCAGGCGGAGGTTGATCACCGCCTTGAAGCCGTCCTTGGCCAGGCCGTCCAGCGCCGTGGTCTCCGTGGCGCCGCCGCAGGCGACCACCGCGTCGACCTTGGTGAAGTTGACGATGCCGGCGCGCTCCTGCTTGGTCTGGGCCAGCGCGGGAACGGCGAGCGCGAGAACGAGAAGAGTAGTGAACGAACGCATGATCAGCCTCCGAGCCCGATCATAGCGAAAAACGAAACCACGAGGCCCACGAAGATAACCACGAAGACCTCGAAGCTCTTCTTTCCAAAGAGAATTCGTGATCTTCGTGGTCTTTCTTCGTGATCTTCGTGGTCTATTCCTTCTGAACAGTGACGGTGACGGGCGCCATCATGCGCACCGTTACGGTCGTGCCGGCCGTGAGCGTGGCCGGGTTGCGGTCGTTGGTCATCGCCGCCGCCGTGCCGGCGCCCGCGCCCACCGCGCCGCCGATGGCCGCGCCCTTGCCGCCGCCAAGAATGGCGCCGAGAATCGCGCCGCCGATGGCCGCGCCGCCCACCTTCGCGGCGCTCTCGCCGCTGGGCGACTGGCCTTCACGCACAACCGGATCGGTCTTGAGCGCCAGCAGCGTACCGTCGGCGAGCACGATGGTGTGGAAGCGGATCGCCAGCCGCGCGCGGCCCTTCATGCGCCCGCCCTTGTCGACCTCGGTCACCGATCCGCGCACGGTCGAGCCGGCGGGAATGGCAATGCGATCCGCCACGCGCACGTCGCGCGTGACCCGCGCATCCACCTTGTCTTCAAGCCGGGCGAGCTCGCTCGACACCGTGCGCTCGATCTGCAGGCCCAGCACCGCGTCCGACGGCACCGTGAGGTCCACGAATTCCGGCGCCGGAGGCGGCGGCGGAGGTGGCCCATTCGACTCGCGAAGACGCTCGCTCAGGGCAGGCGGCTCGGGTTCTTTATAGTCCGGCACCGACGGCTGCACCGGCGCGCGCGGCTCCCACATCGTGCCACCACTCGGCGTGGGCGCTGAGTTCGAGGCAGTCGTGGTGACGGGCGCCGTGGCCTCAACCGGCTCCGGCACTCGACGCTCGGCGAGCGGCGCGCGCGGCGCGGGCCGCGACGTGGCGCGCGACGGCGCCGTCGGCGCGCTCGACACGCTCGGCATGCGGCGCGCCGGCGCCGGACGCGACGGCTCCGGGCTGATCACGCCTTCGGATTCAGTTACTGGGGCGGGTGCAGCGGGCCCGCCTTCGCGGCCTGAGGCCGCTTCGGCGGGGTCTCGCCGTAGCTCGCCAGATTCTCCGCGAGCGGAGGCGGATGCACCTGCCGTCTGGTTCTGCCGGACGGCCAGGTAGGAGCCGCCGGCGGCGGCCGCCAGGCACCCGACTGCTAATCCCGCAAGAACCAGTTTGTTTCGCTCCATCGCAAACACTCCTGCCGTAGGTTTAGCAAGGGCCGTGCCGGGCGACAAGCCCGGAAAACACGCACTTTACGCCCGATTCCAGCCAGAACCCGTCGTCGCGGTGTCCTGTTCCGTGGAAGGTGTCCCCCACCTATACTTGACCGATCGTTCCCCACGAGGGTTCCCCACGAAGGTTCGGAGGAAGTATGAAGAGATTCATCGCAGGCCTGGCGGTGGCGACCATGGCCGCTGGTGCCGTCACCGTCCTGAGCGCCCAGTCCAGGGCCACACCGCAGAAGATCGATGCCGAATACACCGCGAAGATCAAGGAGTCGCTCCAGGATCCGCGGATCACGACCGAGCTGGTCGATCACCTGCCCGCCTCCGACACCGTGCCCACGCCGCTCAAGTTTCTTGGCCGCTACGTCGGCCAGCCCGGCGAGCTGACCTACGCGAAAGATATCCACCGCTACTACGAGCACCTCGCCAAGGTGTCGCCGCGCGCGCGCTACTGGAAGATCGGCACCACCGAAGAGGGCCGCGACATGGTCGCGCTGGCCATCGCGGACGAGGCCACCATCAAGGGGCTCGAGAAATACCGCGATCAGCTGGCCGCGCTGACCGATCCGCGCAAGACCACCGACGCGCAGGCGCAGACGCTCCTGAAAACGGCCAAGCCGATCTACTACCTGACGAGCGGCATCCACTCGCCGGAGAACGGCGGCCCCGAAATGCTGATCGAGCTGGCCTATCGCCTGATCGTGGAAGAAACCCCGTTCATCCAGAACATCCGCAACAACGTGATCACGCTGATCACGCCGGTGATCGAAGTGGACGGCCGCGAGAAGCAGGTCGACACCTACTACTTCAACAAGACCCGCGCCCAGGGTGACGCCCGCCTGCCGCTGATGTATTGGGGCAAGTACGTGCAGCACGACAACAACCGCGACGGCATGGGCCAGTTCCTCGAGCTCACCAAGGCGGTCACGCGCACGCAGCTGCAGTGGTACCCGACGATCATGCACGACCTGCACGAGGCGCAGACGTATCTGTATTCGTCCACGGGCACCGGCCCGTACAACGACGCGCTCGACCCGATCACCATCAGCGAATGGTGGCAGCTCGCGCAGAACGACGTGATGGAAATGACCAAGCGCGGCGTGCCCGGCGTGTGGACTTACGGGTTCTACGACGGCTGGGTGCCGAACTACATGTTCTTCATCGCGCACTCGCACAACGCCATCGGCCGCTTCTACGAGGTGCAGAGCTACGGTCCGGATCCGTACGAGGTGCGACCGGGCGCGAACACGACCAGCAAGGAATGGTTCCGTCCCAACCCGCCGCTGCCGTTCATCAAGTGGGGGCCGCGCAACAACACCAACATCCAGCAGTCGGGCGTGCTCTTCTCGCTCAGCCACGTGGCGAAGAACAAGGAGCTCTACCTCGAGAACTACTGGCTCAAGAACAAGCGATCGATCGCCGAGGGCACCGAGGGTCCGATCAACGCCTGGATCATTCCCGCCGGGCAGCGCCGCAAGGCCGACGCCGCCGACGCGGTGAACGAGCTGATGCGGCAGGGCCTCGAGATCCATCGCGCCAGCTCGGCGTTCAAGGCCGGCAACGTCAACGTGGCCGCCGGCGACTACGTCGTGCGCGGCGATCAGCCGTTCCGCACGCTCGCCGAGATGTACTTCTCGGTGCAGAACTATCCGCCGCAGAACCCGCGTCCCTACGACGACACCGGGTGGACGTTCCAGTACATGCGGAACGTGAAGCTCACCGCGGTGAACGACAAGAGCGTCTTCACGCAGCCGATGACCCGCGTCACCGGTCCGGTGAAGGCCGCCGGCGGCATCGAAGGCATGGGCAGCACCCTGATCGTCGAGCACACCGCCGACAACAACCTTGTCACGTTCCGCTTCAAGAACGCCGGCGTGAAGATGCAGGCCACCGAAGAGGACTTCGAGCTGAGCGGCCGCAAGTTCCGCGCCGGCGCGATCGTCGTGGAGAACGCGGATCGCGCAGCGCTCGAGCCGATGCTGCGGGACCTGGGCCTGTCGGCGTGGGCCTTCGCGTCCGCGCCATCGGTGAAGATGCACGACCTCGACATCCCGCGCATCGGCTACGTGCACAGCTGGACGCGCACCCAGGATGAAGGCTGGGTCCGCGCGGCGCTCGACACCTACGGCATCCCGTACACCTACTTCGCCGACCAGAAGCTGAAGGGCGAGACCAGCCTGCGCTCGAACTACGACGTGATCATCTTCCCGCACGTCGGCGGGACGGCGCAGTCGCAGGTCAACGGCATGGCCATGACCGGCAAGACGCCGCTGCCGTACAAGAAGACCGACAAGACGCCGAACCTCGCCTTCGTCGATCAGGCCGACGACATCCGCGGCGGCATGGGCCTCGAGGGCCTGATGAACCTGGCGAAGTTCGTCCAGGAAGGCGGCACGCTGATCACCGAAGGATCGACGTCGACGATCTTCCCGGCATATGCGGTCACCGCGGGCGTGACGGTCGAGAGTCCGGCGCAGTTGTTCGTTCGCGGATCGATCCTGAGAAGCAAGTGGAGCGATCTGAAGAGCCCGCTGGCGTACGGCTACGAAGGCGCCGACCTGCCGGTGTACTTCAACCAGGATCCCGTGCTCAACGCGGGCGGCGGCGGCATCCCCGCCGAGTTCGCCGGCTTCTTCGGCGGCGCCGGAGCCAACGCCGGTCTCGGGCAGAACGTGACGCCCAACGCCACGCCGGTGCACATCTCGCCGTTCGAGGCGGAAGACGCGGCGGCGAAAGCCGGCCAGCCGCCGCAGGCCGACGCCGCAGCGCAGTTCCGCAACATGGCGCGCCAGTTCGGCGTCAGCTTCGACGAGGCGCGCCCGCGCGTGGTCCTCTCGTTCCCGCAGAACCCGAACGACATGCTGCTGTCGGGGACGCTCGCCAACGGCCAGTTCCTGTCGAACCGCGCCGCGCTCGTGGACGCCCCGCTCGGCAAGGGCCACGTCGTGATGTTCGCGATTCGCCCGTTCTGGCGGTGGCAAACACAGGGCACGTTCTCACTGGGCTTCAACGCGATCATGAACTGGAACGACCTGGACGCGGGGAAGGCTGAGGCGCGGACGACGACGACGCAGCAATAAGGGAAACCACGAAGAACACGACGACCACGAGGAGCACAAAGAACTGGTTTAACTAAGGAGTTCTTCGTGGTTTCATTTTGCTGCCAGCCGGAACGGTACCTGCCGCAGGCGCACGCCGGTGGCGTCGAAGATCGCATTGCCGATGGCGGCGGCAGTCACCGTAATCGACGTCTCTCCTGCGCCGTTCGCTTCGGCGTCAATCGTGTTGATCAGCACGGTCTCGAGCTGTGGAATCGTGAACCCGACCGGGAACGTGCGGTAGGTACGCCAATCCACCGACGTCACCTTCTCGTCGTCCCACGTCACCTCTTCGAACAGTGCGCGGCTGAGGCCGTGAAGGGCGCCGCCTTCGGCCTGGTTGCGCAGGCCGTCGGGGTTGGAGATCGGGCCGCAGTCGAGCGCCATCACGAGACGCGTCACGTCGATGACGCCGGTGTCGCGATGGACGTCGACGTCGGCGACCAGGGCGCAGTAGCCGTTATCGCCTTCGTAGAGAACGCAGGCGATGCCGCGGCCGGAAAACACCTTCCGTCTTGTCTCCCAATTCGCGGCCTTGGCGGCGGCTTGAACGACCGCGCGCAGCCGCGGATCCCGAAGATGGCGCAGGCGATACTCGACGGGATCGGCTTTCGCGGCCGCGGCGAGCTCGTCCATCATGCATTCGTGCGCGAAGGTGTTCTGCAGGCGATTCGGTGAACGGAGCGGGCCGGTCCAGAAGGGAGACTGGACGACGTGAGAGAGCATGCGCTCGCTTCTCACCGTGCCAGTCCCGCCGGACACGCCGTTGATCGCACCCGTCACGTAAGACGGCACGACATTCTGGCCATTGGCCAGCACTCCTGATGGAGCGGGCGCCGGCGATCGTGGAGCGAACGGTGCGGGCGGGAAGCCGGCAAGATAGCCCGTCACCTGATTCCCGGGCTGGCCATACCCGGGACGTCCGCCGCGAACCGGAGACCACGCCTCGTAATCCCACGCCGTGATACTGCCGTTGCTGTCGAGGCCGACCCGCTGATCGACGACGAACGCGAGCCCGAAGTTCTCGTGCGCCATCTCGTCCTTGCGCGAGAGTTGGACACGCACCGGACGGCCGACCGCTTGCGACATCAACGCGGCATCATACGAAACGGTATCGGCGCCGTTAATGCCGTAGCAGCCGGAGCCGCGCGTGTAGATCACCTTCACCCGGTCCTTCGGCAGGCCGAGCAGCAGCGCGCAACTGTCGCGTTGCGGATAGACGCCCTGCGTCGGTGACCAGACGGTCGCGCTGTCTGCCTTCACATCCGCGACGGCGCACGAGGCGCCGACGGATCCGTGCATGTGATACGGATGCAGGTAGGTCGCGCGCACGACCTGCGCGGCCGACGCGAGCCTGGCGTCCACATCCCTCGAATCGACCAGCAACGTGTCGCGGCTCGGCTGCTTGCGCATGTAATCGTAGAAGGTTGCCTGCGGCGGAAGCGCGGGGCCGGGCTTCCACGTGACTGTGATCTGGTTCGCGGCCTGAACGGCCTGCCACTGTTTCTCGAAGACGACGCCGACGAAATCCTTTTTGATCACCACCTTGATGAAGCCGGGCATGCCGCTGACGGAGCGTTCGTCGACGCTGACGAGGGTCGCGCCGACCGTCGGCGGACGGACGACGCGGCCGTGCACCATCCCGGGCACGCGCACGTTGTGCACGTACTCGAGACGGCCGGTCACCATCTCCGGCATGTCGAGTCGCTTGACCGGCGTTCCGAGCACGGTCCACTCACGCGGATGGCGCCGCTTCGCGCCGGCGTTGAGCGAGAGACTGAACTTCCTGCCGCCGATCAGCTCGCCATAGGTCACCTTGCGCGTCTGATGCGTGACGACCCCGTCGCGCACGCTGAGCTGATCGACGGGCGCGCCGAAATGCTTCGCCGCCATCTGCATCAGCGCCTCGCGCGCCGTCGCGCCGGCGAGCGCCAGGTTCGCGTGGTTGAAATTCTGCGGATGCGACTGCGCGCCGGAGGTGACGCCCTGGTCTGGCGTGGTGCCGGTCACACACTGAATCAGCTTCACCCGCGCCACCGGCACGCACAGCTCTTCGGCGACCAGCTGCGTCTGCGCGGTGTAGAGGCCCTGCCCGATCTCGCATTTGCCCGTGAAGGCCGTGACGGCGCCGTCGGCCCCGATCGAAAGCCAGCCGTCGACGTCCTTTGACGGATCACCGACTAAGGTCGCGAGGGCCTGGCCGAACACCTCGCCC
>MELE01000168.1:0-7679 GCA_001768615.1 Acidobacteria bacterium RIFCSPLOWO2_12_FULL_67_14b
TCTTCGACGCGCTTCTGGACTTCTTCCTGGCTCATCGGCGGAGGACCGCCGGCGCCGGGCGCGCCGCCGGGACCACGGCCGGGACCACCGGGACGCGGGCCGCCGTTGATCATCACCATCGGCTTCGGATCCTCGTACTGCACCATCAACGGCAGGTGCGTGCCCTGATCGATGAAGAGGCGCAGCGTGCGGCCCGTTTCTTCCTTGGCTTCGAGGATGTCGGCCTTGCCGTCCGGCGATTCGGCGATGCCGGCGTCGACCCAGGGCTGCGGGCCTTCGGCGACGAGGGCGGCCATCAGGCGCTGGAGCTGCACGCGCATGCGGCGGACGCGCGCTTCGTTGAGCTGTTCGGGAGTCGGGCCGGCGCCGCCGCCCGGGCCGGGGCCGTCGCCGGGTCCGCGCATGATGATCTGCATGCCGCCGCCCATGCCGCCGCGATTGGCGGTGTCGTCCCACGCGGTTGTGCCGGCGAGCACGGAGGTGCGCTCGATCGTCGGGCCGCCCACCATGCCGCCCATCGCCATCTCTTCGACGCGGCGCATCTTATCGGGCCGCGCGATGGTGATCGTCACGGTGCCTTCCATGTCGCGGCCGCCCATCGAGCGGCGGAACGGGCCTTCAGCCGTGAGGCCTTTGAGGTTCGCGACCTTGTCTTCGCCCCCGAGCGCCTTGCGCACCTCGGCAACAATGCCGGCCACGCGATCCTGGCCCTGCAGCGGTGTCAGCGAAATCCGATCGATCTGAACGGTGGACGCCAGCACGACGGCGGCGGCGGTACCTACGAAAGCACGCATTCTCTTCTCCTTCGGGACGGGATCCGGGCGCCGGGCGCCGGGATCCGAAATACAAGACTCACGAGGCTGTTCCGAAATCCGAAATCCGAAATCCGAAGTCCGAAGTCCGAAGTCCGGAGCCCGGAGCCCGTAGCCCGAATGAGCCTCCACTTGGATATTACGGCGGTGGCGGAGAATGAGACGTTAAGGCTGGGCAAAGAGGTTGTTAAGGATGTTAAATGCCTGATTTGGCTGGATTTATCGTGTTTTTCGCGTGTTAGACTTTCCGCATGAAGGGCCGGATGCGCGTGTCGGCGGTGACGGTACTGGTGGGCGTCGTGCTCCTCCTCGTGCCGGCGCTCGCCTACATGCAATACCAGTGGCTCGGCCAGTTGAGCGAGGCCGAGGGCGAGCGCATGCAGCGGACGCTGCGCACGGCCGCCGCGCAGTTCGCGGTGGAGTTCGACACCGAGCTGTCGCGCGCGCTGGTCAGCCTGCAAGTCGACGGCCCGACGATCCGCGACGAGAACTGGTCGAGCTACGCGCAGAAGTACTCCGCATGGACCAACGGCGCCGCCGATCCCCGGCTCGTGCGGGACGTCATGCTCGTCGACACGCTGCCCGGCACGGACCTGCCGGCGCTCGATTCCGGGCTGGCGATCCCGATCGATCGCCTGCGGCTGCGGCGATGGAACAGCCAGGCGCTGGCCTTCGAGCCGGCGGAGTGGACGGCGGACCTGCTCAAGGTCCGCGAATCGCTCGCCACGCACTTCATCGGCTTCGAGATCGAGCGCACACGCAGTTCCGGGAGCGGCGGCGAACGATTCCGGCGCGAGCCGACGATGTCGCTCTCGCTCGGCGACGACAACATCCTCGTGGCACCGGTCACGCTCTTCGAATTGCAGGACGGCCGCCGCGGGCCGCCGAAGATCAGCATTCTCGGCTTCACGCTCGTGCGGCTCGAGCCCGCTGTGGTCCGCGACACGCTGCTCGCGTCGCTCACGGCCCGGCACTTCCACGGCGACGACGAGCAGGTCGACTACCGCGTTGCCGTCGTGCAACGCAACGACCCCTCCAACGTGGTGTGGGAGTCGGAGCCCGGCGTGGCCAAAGTGATCGTGGAGTCGCCGGACGTGACCCAGCACTTCATGGCGCCCCGCCCGGACCAGATGTTCATCTTCGCGCGCAACGCCCGGCCGGCGACGGGATCAACGACGGGCCCCCCGACTGAGCTCGGGGCAGGCGCGAGCGTCGGAGGGGCCGTCCCGCCGCCCCCGCCGCCGCCGCCCACGCCCCTCCCACAGAACAACATCGTCGTCTCGGTGGTGGAGCGTGAGGATCGGGGCCCGGGCGGCCGCGTGATCACCCGCGGCGGCGCGTTCACGCCGTTCGACGGGCGATGGGCGCTCGTGGCCAAGCACCGCGCCGGGTCGCTCGAGGCCGCGGTCGCGGTCGTGCGCCAGCGGAACCTCGTCTTGAGCTCCGGCATCCTGTTGCTGCTGACCACGGCCGTGGGCCTGATCATCGTGTCGGCCCGCAGGGCGCAGGAGCTCGCGCGCCAACAGATGGAATTTGTCGTCGCGGTTTCGCACGAGCTGCGCACGCCGGTGTCGGTGATCGGCGCCGCCGCCGGCAACCTCGCCGACGGCGTGGTCGGCGATCCGCAGCGCGTGCGCAAGTACGGCGAGACGATCCAGGGCGAGGCCCGCCGGCTGGCCGAAACGGTCGAGCGCGTCCTGCAGCTGGCGGGCATCGCGGCCGGCCGCGCCGCGGCGGCGCAGGTGCTCGTGCATCCCGCGGACCTGGTGAACGATTCCATCGCGGGCTGCCGCGTCGAGATCGAAGCCGCCGGCGTGCAGGTCGAGACCAGCGTCGGCGATGAATTGCCGCTCGTGCAGGGCGACGTCACCGCGCTCCGCGCGGCGATCCAGAACCTGATCAGCAACGCCGTGAAGTACGGCGGCGACGCGCGGTGGATTCGCGTCGGCGCGCAGGGCAACGCGAATGGCGCGCCCGTGCAGGTCGCCTTCACCGTCGAGGACCGCGGCCTCGGCATCGACGCCGACGATCGCAAGCACATCTTCGAACCGTTCTATCGCGGACGCGAAGCGGTGAGCCGGCAGATCAACGGCAGCGGCCTTGGCTTGAATCTCGTGCAGCGGATCGCCGAGGCGCACGGCGGCCGCGTGGCGGTGGCAAGCGAGCCCGGCAAGGGCAGCACCTTCACGCTCACGCTGCCGGGTGTGCGCGACGTCCACGTGGCCGAAGCCGGGGCGGCCCTCAGCCTTGCCCGATAAGCGGCTGCTGCTCGTCGAGGACGAGCCGGGCCTGCAGCTCGCGCTCTCGGATCGGCTGTCGGCCGAAGGCTACTCCGTGGTCACCGCCGGCGACGGCAACGTCGCGGTCACGCGGGCCACCGGCGAGCCCTTCGACATCATCGTCCTCGACGTCATGCTGCCCGGACGCGACGGCTTCGACGTCGCCAAGACCATCCGCCAGCAGGGCGTGCAAACGCCCATCCTGATGCTCACCGCCCGCAGCCAGGTCGTGGATCGGGTGGTCGGCCTCAAGCTGGGCGCGGATGACTACCTTACCAAGCCTTTCGAAACCATCGAGCTGCTCGCCCGCCTCGAAGCGCTGCTGCGCCGCGCCTCCGGGGCGTCGGGCGTCTCGCTCGAGCGCTACCAGTTCGGCGACATCGCGGTGGACGTGCGCAAGGCCGAAGTGACGCAGAAGGGGCAGCCGCTCGATCTGTCGGCGAAGGAATTCCAGCTGCTGAAGTACTTCATCGAACACCGCGGGGCCACGGTATCGCGCGACGAGCTGCTGCAGGAAGTCTGGGGCTACAGCTCGATGCCGTCCACTCGCACCGTCGATGTGCACGTGGCGTGGCTGCGGCAGAAGCTCGAGCCGAACCCGCGGGTGCCGCAGTTCATCCTCACCGTGCACGGCCTCGGCTACAAGTTCGCGGGTTAGGTCTCGTCGCGCCGGATCCACTTCGGGGCGTAGGGCAGGTCGATCGTCGACAGCGTGTCGAGGAGCCGCTCCGGGTCGCTGTCCACCACGATCCCCTGCCGGTGCACGGGCCTGATGAACCCGTCGGTCACGGCCTGGTCGATGAACAGGGCCAGCGGCGTGTAGAAGCTGTCGACATTCAGCAGGCCGCACGCTTTCCGGTGGAGGCCCAGCTGCGTCCACGTGACGGCCTCGAAGAACTCCTCGAAGGTCCCGACACCGCCGGGCATGGCGACAAACGCATCCGCGAGCTCCGCCATCATCGCCTTGCGGGTGTGCATCGAGTCGACCACGTGAAGGTTGGTGAGGCCGGCGTGGGCGATCTCGCGATCCGCCAGCGCGTGGGGGATGACGCCGATCACCTCGCCGCCGGCCTCGAGCGCCGCATCAGCAATTACGCCCATGAGGCCGACGTTGCCGCCGCCGTAGACAAGGCCGATGCCGCGGCTGGCGATCAGCCTACCCATGTCGCGCGCCGCCTCGGCGTACACTGGCTTCACCCCGACGCTGGAACCACAAAACACGCAAATGCGCTTCATCTTCCCAATGCAAACACGAAGAGCGCGAAGAACACGAAGAAAATCACACTCTCAACAGGATTCCGGTGGTCGGGGCGCCGGTCGCACGCGACACCGCTTCGACATAAACGGAGACCTGTTGGCGATAGGAGTCTTCGGCGGAGGCTATCTCGACATCCGTCTTGAAGTCGATCACTATCCAGCCCTCGTCGGTTTCGTAGGCGAGGTCCACCTGGCCGTCCACTAGTTGCGGCGCGCCGCCGCCCTGGTCCAGGCGCATCGATACCGGGGCCTCGCGCCACACCCGGCGGCCCTGGCTCTCGGCCGCGCGCGCCGCCGCCAGGTGCGGATGCTGGAGCACGCGATGCACGGTGGCGCCCGCCGCCGACCGCTCTTCATCCGTGGCGCCCAGCAGCCGCGCATGCAGGGTCGCCAGCTCGTTCACCTCGTCGCGCGCGGAGGTCAACGGCACCGACGCCAGCAACACGTGCACGAGGGTGCCGAACCGCCGGCCGGATGGGCGCAACACGTTCGCGCCACAGTCTTCGACCGTGATCTGATGCGCATTTGTGATCTGTGTAATCTGCGCCATCCCTTCGACTCGCATTCGCTCGCTCAGGGCAGGCTGCGGCCCTGGTTTGGTGATCGGTGTCATCTGCGTCATCTGCGTGGCCGTCAGCACCTCCATCGACGGCCTCACACCAGCAGCCTGCCACGCCGCTCGGCGTTCGCGCCACGCATCGTACTTCGCCCGATCGGCGGCCACGTCCTCCGGGCGCGCGTCCTTGGCGATCAACTCCTCGCGCCGCAAGCCCCGCGCATCCTCCGCCCGAGCCTCGAGCAGCAACGGATCCCACCACACGACGGTGTACGGCTCATTCGTGTCCGGATCCGTCAGCTCGTAGGCGCCGGGCCGCACCGTCGCGGCGTCCGGCTGCTGGCCATCAGGCCGCGCTTCGGGAATCACGGTGTCTTTCCCTTTGAACAGCGGCACGCCTCGAGCAGGCGACGGCGACTGGCGCCGCTCCCTCGGCGGATAGAGCGCGCGGTTCAAGGGGCGCACCCAGCCCTTGTCGTACGAACCGTCGCCGACCGCCGGCACCACGAGCAGGTCGCGCGCGCGGGTCGCGGCCACGTACGCCAGGCGCACGCCTTCGGCTTCGTCCCGTTTGGCTTCTTCGGCGTTGTGCTCGAGCAGGTCGACCGGCGACCACCCGCCGATGCGGATGGCGCACAGCCCGCGCGCCGAATCCAGGTGCCTCGACGCATCGTCCTGGCTCAGCTTGCAGCCGATGTCGGCGAGGATCACGACCGGGAACTCGAGGCCCTTGGCCTTGTGCACGGTCATGAGGCGGACGCCTTCGCTGCCCTCTTCGAGAATCGGCGCCTCCGGCGCGTCGGCGCGGCCCGAGGCGTCGTGCAGCGTGTCCACGAACCCGCGGAACGACAGCCCGCCCTCCATCTCGTAGCGGCGCGCGAGGTCGCCGATATGCAGCACGTTGGCGAGCACCTGCTCGCCGCCGCGCCAGAGGATGAAGCCGGCATGCGCGCGCGTGGCCGCGATGATGCGTCCCAGCGTGTCGGCGACCGGCCGGTGGTTGCGGGCCGCATGCAACTCGCGCAGCGTGCCCAGCGCCTGGACGATGGGCTGGAGGCGATCGGGGAGGTCGGGCGGGATCCGATAGGGATGGAACCCTCGTCCTTGTGCGTGGTATTCGAGCAGCTCCTCTTCGCCGATCGCAAACAACGGGCCGTGCAGCGTCGCGTAGACGGAGAGCTCGTCTTCGGGCCACTCGATGGCGGTCAGGGCCGTCCGGATGGCGTCCACCTCTTCGCGCTCGTGGAAGGTCTTGCCGCCGACGAGCAGGTGCGGCACGCCGCGCGCCTCGAGCCCTTCCACGTAGTCGCGCGTCACGTCTTCGCCGAAGTGGAGGAAGCGGCGGAACAGGAAGCAGATGTCGCTGGGGACGATCTTGCGTCTGGACGACAAACCTGAAGGTTTGTCGCCACCGGAAGGTTTGTCGCTACCGGAAGGTTTCTCCCCACCTGATTCGTCGCGTTCGACCGTCCATGGGCATTCGTCCGAGAGCAGCCACTTGACGAACTCGGCGATCGCCGGCGGTTGTGACTCGGCGAGCGCGCCTTGGGTGACCTCTCGCCGTCCGTACGGCCGCGGCACGGGCAGCGCCACGACGGCGGGCTGGCTGGCGTGCTCGTCGCGCTTTGGCGCGAGCGGCACGTAGTCGGCCTGCAACGACTGCCGATCGCCGGTCATGTCGGGGCGGAACGCCGCGTTGACGAATCGCTGGATCTCCGGGACGCTGCGAAACGACGTCTGCAGCGTGACCGGCACGGCCCCCGCGGCGTCGAGCTCGTCGCTGATCCGCCGATAGGCGCCGACGTCCGCTCGCCTGAATCGATAGATCGACTGCTTCGGGTCGCCGACGATGAACAGCGCGCCCGGGCGCAGTTGCGACGTCGGGCCTTCACCCGCGAGCAGCAGCAACAGCTCGGCCTGCAGCGGATCGGTATCCTGGAACTCGTCGACCAGCAGCACGCGGAAGCGCTGGCGAAACTGGTTTCTCACATCCGCATCGTCCCGGACCAGGTCGCGGGCCTTGATCAACAGGTCGAGAAAATCGAGCGCACCGGCCTCCTGCTTGCGGTCCTCGTAGCGCTGCAGGCAATCGCGCATCTCCTCGCGCAACAGCGCCGCCAGGTCCGCATTCGCCTCGTCGCGGAACCGTGCCAGGTCGTGCAGCAGCTGCGTGTGCGCGGCCAGCGCCTGCTCGCGCGTGACGCCGATCGCGAACGCGGCGCCGGATCCCTTTCGCGGTCTGGCGAAGTTGCGGTCGTCGGCCAGCGCCACCAGCGCCGCCTCCCATCCGTCGTAGACGCCTTCGGGCACCATGTCGCCCACGGCGCGCCGCTGCCGCTCGATCTCGCGGCTGGAGGTCCGCGCCACCTTCGTGTCGTTGGAGAAGTTGTCGCCTTTCTTGAGCGGCCGCGCGGTCATCTCCGCAAACGTCCGGAGTTGTTCGATCAGGGTCCTGATGGCGCCACGGCGGTCGTAGGACGGACGTGTCCAGGCCGCGGTGTGGTCGCGCCACTCGCGCAGGTCGCGGGCGGCCCGGCGCAACCGCTCGATCGGCCCGTTGGCTTCCTCGTCGTCGGGCCGCCAGCGGACCGGGCGGCGCAGCGATCGCCGCACGCCTTCGCCGGGGTTGGCGAGTTGCCGGTGCAGCCACGTCGAAAACGCCTCGTCGAAAATGCGATCGGCCTGCGACTCGGTGAGGACGATGAACGCCGGGTCGACGCGCGCTTCGACCGGGCGCTCGCGCAGCAGCTCGGCGCAGAAGCCGTGAATGGTGCT
>MELE01000168.1:7698-20088 GCA_001768615.1 Acidobacteria bacterium RIFCSPLOWO2_12_FULL_67_14b
TCGTAGACGGCGTTCGACAGCAGGGTCGATTCCGGGGATCCGGCGGCGTGCCGCGAGCGCGCCAGTTCGAGTTCTTCGCGCAGGCGCAGCTTCAGCTCACCCGCGGCTTTCTCACTGAAGGTCACGGCGACAATCTCGCCGATGCGCGCCCGCGTGTGCTCGATCAGGGCGACGATGCGGCCGACGAGCTCGGTGGTCTTGCCGGTGCCGGCGGCGGCCTCGACGACCATGGTCTTGTCGAGCTCGGTGGCGATCAGCCCGCGGTTCTCGCGCCTCATGGCTTCCTCCTCAGCGCGTCGAGATCGGCGAAACGGGCGGCGTCCTTGCGGCGGGTGCGGCGCTCTTCGTCGCGCCCGCAGACGGTTTCGAAGTCGCACATCCCGCACGCCTCGGCGGCGGGGCGGGCCGCGAGCAGTCCGCCCTCGATCGACCGGTCGATGATCTCGAGCACCTCCAGGCCGGTCTTGCGCGATTCGCCGAAGAGCTGGATCTCGTGCGTCGAGAAATCGCCGAGGGTCGTGCAGAACGACAGCCGGCCGGCGAGCACGGTCTCGGCGGGATTGAGCGCCTCGAGGGCCAGGCCGTAGAGGATCGGTTGCAGCAGGCGGCCGCCGTCGATCATGGTCTCGCCCTGCCGCGTTCGATTGCGGCCGGTCTTGTGATCGGTGACGCGGAGGAAGTGGGTCTTGCGATGGCGCTCGATCAGGTCGATCGACCCGCGCAGCTTGAAGCGGCCGTCGACCACCGCCGCCTCCGGCGTGCTGTGCTCGTCGCGGCCGGCGGTGTCGGCCAGTCCGAACCCAAACTCGAAGCGCTCGGGCGTCCACTCGGCCCCTTCGACCACGAGCTGGTCGAGCCAGAGTTTCAGGTCCCGCGTCATGAACCCGATCTCATCGGTCCAGACGCGATCGATCGCGGGCGCCAGGTCGTCTTTGGCCTGCCTGGCGATCGCGGTGATCTCGGCCTCGAGAATCCGCTGCGCCGCCGGCAAGGCGCCGGCCTCGAGCGGCAACAGCCCTTCCTTCTGCAGCCGGCGCAGCGTGGCCGCCTGGAACCGGTGGAACAGATCGCCGCGCGTGAGCGGATCCAGCTGCTGGAGCGGCGCGGGCGCGTCGAGTGGCGTCAGCCGGTAGATGGCCGCCATGAGGAACTGATACGGACAGGCGGAGAAGCGTTGCAACGCCGTCAGCGAGTACGGCCGGGCGCCGAGGCGCTGGCGCGCCAGCGCGGGCGCGGTCGTCTCGGGGACCGAACGCACCAGGCCATCGGCCGCTTCCCACTGCCGCCGATGCCAGCGCAACCACCGCGACGTCAGGGATCGCTGAAGCTCGGCGCTCAGCTCGTAGAGATAGCGCGCGCGGCCCTTGACCTCGCCGGAACCCGCCGCCAGCAGCCCGCCCATGGTCGCAAGGTCGTGCTCGAAGTCGTCGATGGCGGCCGACGGATCGCGCGGCGCCGGCCAGGCGAGCGTGGAGGCGCCGGCCTGGAACGCCCGCGCGCCGATCTCCGACGCCGCCGGAATCCGGCCCTCGACCGCGCGAATCAGATCGAGCACGTAGAACGAGGGCACGCGAGGCCTCGACTCGTTGAGCTCGACTCGCGGATACGACACGTACAACCGCTCGGAAGCGGCCCCGGCGGCGAGGGTCAGTTGCAGGCGCTCGTCCCCCGCGCGCATCGCCTGCGTCGTCAACGCCGGATCGGTGGCGGCCCGGCGGTCGTCGGGCAGTAGCGCGTCTTCGCGGATGCGTTGCGGGAACATCCGCTCGGCAAGGCCGGGCACGAAGACCACGCGGAACGATCGGCCGCGCGAGGCATGCGGGGTGCCGACGAACACGCGGCCGTGCCGGCGGCGGGGCGGCTCGTGGGTGAGCGTCGACAACCTCGGCGTCAGCACGTCACGCACTTCTCGAAGGTGCACGGGGCCAATGGCCGAGAGCGGCCCGAGCTCCTGGAGCACGCGTAACACGCGCGCGGGCTGGGCGATCACCCGCGGCGCGAGCCGGCGGAGCGCGTCGATCCAGTCGCCCCACGACTGCGCCGGGGGCCACGACGACATCTCCGCGAGCACGGGTTCGGCGAACGACCGCAACGCCTGAAGCTGTTCCCGATCCCGGCGGATCGCGCGGGCGCGTGACGCATCGGGGTCGTCGGAGGTGGCCTCGCGAAGGCGGCGATCGTATTCGTTCTCGAGGCCCTTGAGCCGGCGCTGCCAGCGGTCGAGGCCGCCGATGACGGCGGCTTCGACGATCAGGTCTTCCCACCGCCAGGGCGCGCGCAGCGTTCCCGCGACGTCGCGGGCGGTTTCGCCGCGCAGGGTCGCGGCCACGGCGTCCGCTTCCGGCGGTGGATCCTCCGCGCGCGCGTCTGGCGGCAGCACGGCCTCGATCACGTCATCCGCCGCCGGCGACCACAAGTCGGCGTCGGCGGCATCGTTGAGGGGCACCTGGCCGAGCGAGACATATTCGGCGAAGCGCCGCGCCGAGAGTTCTTCGTCCGCGCATGCCAGCAGCGCGAGAAGGGCCCGGCCCGCCGGGTCGGGCCGGCGCGTGCCGCGATGGAACCAGGCGGGAATGCCGGCGCGGTCGAGCGCGTGCTCGAGCACGCCGAGGTAGGTCTGCGGCGCGCGAAGCAGCACGGCCATCTCGTCGAAGGGCACGCCGCGCGAGGCCTCCTGAAGGAGCCGGCGCGCGATCTCGACGGCCTCGCGGCCTTCGCCGGGAGCCGAGAAGAGGACGACGGAATCATCGGACACGCCGGCCACGGGCTGCTCGGAGGCAAACAGCCTCTCCTGTAGTCGCGACAGGGCCGAAGCGGCCTCGGGCCGCGTAGGCGGGCCTGTTGAACCTGATTCAAGCGCTCGCCGCGTCCGCAAGTCGCCTGTGGGAATCGTGATGATCGTGAAGGCGGCGGCGGCGATCAGCGCGCGCGCGAAGCGGGCGTCGGCGTTCGACGAAATCGCCACGTCGAGCAGCACCACCGTGCGATCCGCGAACACGTGCGGCGCGCGCGTGATCTCGTCCGTGGCGGCGGCCAGCATCGTCGCGTAATCGACGGCGCCGGCGTTCCGACGTTCCTCGATCGCGCGTTCGAGCAGGGCCGACAGATCCGCCGACGCGGCGTGACCGCTCAGTCGATCCGGTGACACGCCGGCCATGCGCAAGTCGGCGAGCGTGCGCGCGAGGGCGCGCGGGAACCCGGGCATGTCGGCCACCGGCCCGAAGTACTCCAGCTTGTCGCGCGTGAGCAGCACGTCGGCGACCCGCGCGGCTACTGCTTCGTCACTCAACGGCGCGCTGGGCGCCAGGCCCGTGCGGGCGAGGGCGGGCACCGCCAGCTTCGCGACCAGCTCGGTGAAGCCCGCGCGCGACACGCCGAACGTGGCGCCCCGATCGGCGGCGAGCCGCAGAGCGAACTCGTCGGCGGCCGGCCGGCTGGTGCCGACAATCAGCAGGGGCGAGGCGAGCGACCGCACCTCGTCCAGTGCGGCCCTAAGACGCGATGCGCTGGAGGGCGAAACGATCAGGCGGGTTGGCAAGGGGAACCTGCGTCAATTTTACGGTTTACGTACGCCCAAACCGTAAAATTGACGCGGGTTCCTTTTGCTCCGCATCGTCCAGGTCAACGCCGTGTACGATCCTCAGGCGAGGACGGCAGACGCGCTGCTCGATCGCTATGCCACGCTCACGGGCTGGAGCGCGGCCGTGGCCGGGGCGGGCGCGGAGGTTCGCACGCTGCAGCGGTTCCACACCGCCTCACAGGTCGTCCGCGACGGCATGCCCTACGAGTTCGTGAAAGACGCCGAGCCGCCGTGGATGTCGACAGGCGCGGCGCCGGCGCCGCTGATCGATGCCGTGGTTCGAGCCGAGCCCGACGCGGTGCACGTCAACGGCCTGATCTTTCCGGCGCTGATCGAGGGACTTCGGCGCGCGCTGCCGACGCAGGTCGCGATGGTGGCGCAGCACCACGGCGGTGAGTTTCCCGTACGCGGCTCGGGGCCGGTCGGCTGGTGGAACCGGCGCCAGTGGCGCCGCGGGCTCGCCGGCGTGGACGCGTATTCGTTCAGCGCCGCCGGCCAGGCCCGGGCGTGGCGCGAAGCGGGCGTACTCGGACCGCAGCCCGTGCTCGAGATCGTGGAGGCGGGCACCCGGCTTCACTGCGTGGCCCGCGATCGGGCGCGCGCGGCCACCGGTCTGTCGGGGTCACCGCTCATCCTCTGGGTGGGACGGCTCACGGCCAACAAGGACCCGCTCACGGTCCTCGACGGCCTCGACATCGCGCTGCCGCTTTCTCACGATGCGCGCGTGGCGATGGTGTTCGGTGAAGAGGCGCTGATCGATCGCGTCCGCGATCGCATCGCCGCCTCGCCGGTGCTCCGCGATCGGGTCATGCTCGTCGGCGGCGTCCCACATGACGAAATCGGCAACTACTACGGCGCGGCAGATGTCTTCGTCAGCGGCAGCCACGCCGAGGGCAGCGGCTACGCGCTGATCGAGGCCATGTCGTGCGGCCTCGTGCCGGTGGTCACCGACATCCCGTCGTTCCGGACCATCACGGGCGGGACCGGCGGGTTGTGGGCGGCCGGCGATGCGGCCGCCTGCGCGTCGGCGCTCGCCGGCGTGTGCTCGTGCGACCTCGCCGCCAAGCGCGAGAAAGTCCGCCGGCAGTTCGATGACGTGCTCCGGTGGGAAGCGATCGGCGCGCGGACCCTGGCTGCCTATGCGGCGGTCGTCGATCGACGGCGCTTGAAGGGCCAGAGCTGATGCGGCTGGCGATGGTCGTGACCGGCGGCCTGCATCCCGGCGGACACGAGCAGGTGGTGCCCTCGCTGCTGGCGTTATTCAGCCGCCTCGCGCGCCGGCACGAGGTGCACGCCTTCGCGCTGCGACACCTGCCTCGGGCCACCACCTACAACCTGCGCGGATTCATCGTGCACGATCTGGGACGGCCATCCGCGCCGCTGGGGTTGGGGCGTTGGGCACAGGCACTCGCCCTCAGAAGAGCGCTGAAGGCCGCCGGGCCGTTCGATCTCGTTCATGGATTCTGGGGAGATCCCGCCGGCCTGCTGGCGGCGCGGGCGGGACGCCGGTTCGGCATTCCGGCCGTGGTGACGTGCGACAGCGGCGAGTTCGTGTCGAGGCCGGAGATTGACTACGGATCGCAGCGGTCGGCGCGAGGCCGATCCGCGATCGCCGAGGCCTGCCGCCTGGCGTCGTACGTGCACGTGTGCACGACGTACATGAAGGATCTTGCGGGACAGCACGGCGTGCCGGCGGCCGTGATTCCGATCGGTACGACGACGCCGGGTTCAATTATCGAAGGCGAACAGACGAGGAATGAACCCGGCGTCTTTGCACCCCGAACGAAGAGTGAGCCCGGCATTCTGCGCATCCTGCAGGTGGCCAGCCTCAGCCGCGTGAAGAACCAGCGGCTCGCCATCGACGCCGTGGCGATCCTCGCGAAGTCTTTGCGGGTACACCTCGACTTGATCGGCGAAGACACCCTCGGTGGCGAGCTACAGGCCCATGCGGTCACGCTCGGTCTTGCGAACCGGATCACGTTCCACGGCTTCGTGCCGCACGCCGAACTGCCGTCCCACTTCACGCGCGCCGATGTCTACCTGCAAACCTCGCTGCACGAAGCCGCGGGCGTCTCGGTGCTCGAAGCCGCCAGCTTCGGCGTCCCCGTCGTCGGCACCCGCGTCGGCTACATCGCCGACTGGGCGCCCGGTTCCGCGGCGGCGGTCGACGGCCGGACGCCGGGGGCCTTCGCCGCCGCGATCGAATCAGGGGCGCGCGACGCGGTCGGGCAACAGATGCGCGCCGCATCCGCGCACCGGTGGGCCACGACCCACGATGCCGATTGGACCGCCGCGCAAGTCGAGAAGATGTACGGCGACCTGTGTGGTTCCCGGATCAGACCGCCTGCGTGATCGGCAGGTTCAACGAGCACACGCAACGCCGGCACACCGCGTTCCGATCGACATCGAGATCCCGCCGGAACGCGATTGCCTCCCGTGAATTCAGGATGGCCGCCAGGCCGCCCTCGCGCGTCGGGTACGGCTCGTGGAAGAAGCACGGGCGCAGGGCGCCCTCGGGTTCCAGCACCGCCGACATCCAGGGCGCATTGCATCGAACCGCGGGGTACTCGCCGAGGCCGGCGACGGCGCGGTAATACCGGTCGATCCGCCGCAGCGACTCGACGCCACCCACCACGAAGCCCGCGCTGAAAGCGGCGGCCTCGCTGGCGTGCGCGCGGGCGATCGCCCCGGCCAGCGCCTCCAGGCCGGCCGCAGGCACGGCGACTTCCGCCCGGCGCGCATCGTCCCACGGCTCGGGCCGATTGAACGCCGTCGATGCCAGGTCGGCCGCCAGAAACGAGATCTCGTCGAACCCCATCCGGCGCGCCGCCGCAATCGTCTCCGCCAGGTGCGCGTAGTTGTCGCGTTGCACGACGGATCGCGCGATCAGCCTGGGCGGAGAGGAAAACACCCGAAGCGACGAGACGCCGCGCGCGATCCGGTCGAAGCCGCCGTTGATTCTCCGGATGGCATCGTGGATGTCGGCGGGGCCGTCGAGCGAGACCACCACCGTGTCGACGTGCCGGGCAATATAGTCGGCGTGGTTGTCGATCAGCAGGCCCGTGCTGACCAGCGTGATGCGGATGCCGCACGCCCGTAGCTGCTCGCACAGCTTCCACAGGTTGCGATTGAGCAGCGGCTCGCCGCCGGTGAGCATCACGCGCTGCACGTGCAGGCGGCGAATCGCGTCGACGTGCGCGAAGAGAGCGTCCGGGGTGAGCTCCCGCTTCTCCGCGTTCGCCTTCCAGATGTCGCACATCACGCACCGGCAGTTGCACGCGCTGTGGACGTTCAGCGCCAGTATTGGCAGGCTCGCCAGCTCGCCGCTGGCCTGTCCACGCGCACGGCGGGCGATCTCCGCGACACCGACCATCAGTGCACGACCTCGAAGCCCGGCTCGGTGACCTGCATGCCGGCGACGTGCCTGGCAATCCATCGCGCCACGATCCGTGGGGCGCCGTCGACCGCCGCCGGCATCGACGCCGTTCTCGCGGCCGAGAACACCGCGGCCATCGCCGGGTCGCCCAGTCGAGGCTCGCCGCCGACCATCGTCAGCCGGACATCGGCGCGGGACGCCGTCACGAGCGCATCAAACGGATCGTCTTCGGTCGATCGCAAGACGGTGAGATCGGCCGGGGCGCCGACGGCCAGACGGCCGGCCCCCGGCAACCGGAGCAGGCCCGCGGCGCCAGTGGTCACCGTGCGCGTCAGCCCTTCGGCGCTCAATTGCCGCGTGTCATGCGCGGCCTGCAACTCGTCCAGCAGGTCGCCTTCGCCGCTCAACCGCGAGTCGCTGCCGAGCGCCAGCCGATCCGCATCGTCGAAGCGGCGCACATCCGCGGTGCAATCGAACAGGAAGTGATTGGACGAGGGGCACCACACGAGGCCGGCGCCGGCACGCAAGACGACATCGGTGGCCAGGTGGCACATGGCCACGCCGTGAATCAGCACGGTGTTCGCGGCCAGGCACCCCAGGCGCTGCAGCGCCGTGATTTCGCCACGCGCCTCGTCGTCCACGCCCTCGGCCGCGTGGATCATCCATGGCCAGCCGGCCGGCGTCCGGCGATGCGAGTCCGCGACGGCCCCGCCGTCGATGTGCAGCGAGTGGCTGAAGCCGTAGCGCTGCACGACGCGGATCGGAAACCGCCGGCGCAACGGCCGGTGCAGCGGGTTGTGATGGCAGACCGTGGTCACGCCCGAGAGCAGGTTCTTGAGGCCGCCCACCCACACGCGATCGTCAAGCGTCGCGGGCCGTGCCACGGCCAACTGCGGATCGGTGTCGAAGCGAGGCTGGAAGTCCGCGATCCATTCGCGCGCGTTGTCGTAGCGGCCGCGCCACTTGAGGCGCGGCTGGGAATTGAGCTCCAGGTGATCGTGAGCGTTGATCAGGCCGGGAAAGACGACCGCGCCGTCGAGGTCGACGACCGTGTCGGACTTGTCGGGGGCCACGCCGAGGCCGTCGATACGGCCGCGCTTCACGCGCAGCGTGCGCAGCACGCCGCCGTCGGCGGTGATGACGCGGGCGTTGACGAAGGTGATCGGGTTGGTCCACCACATGACTAACGGCGCCCCACAATCCGGGCGCGGACGACGAGGGCGACGGGCTGTTCGGGCTTCTCTTCGAGCGCCGGCTCACACCATCCGTCGATGGTGAAGCCCGAGGATGCACAGGCCTGCCGGTGCTCGTCGCGCGTGTGCCAATGGCTGTTGATGGCGAAGACACGGCCGCCGCTCTCGAACGTTCGCGTCCAGCCCTCGCCCGCGCCGTCGGGATGCACCATCGAATACACCAGCGTTCCACCGGGGCGTAACACGCGCGCGAACTCGGCGATCGCCACATCCAGCTCGGCGACATCACCGAGCGCCAACCCGCAGACCACGGCATCCACGGACATCGTGTCGAGCGGCAGCGCCAACAGCCGGCCACGTACGAGGCGCAACGACTCGTGTCTCGCGTGCGACAGCATCGCTGCCGACAGATCCACACCGATCGCGGTGGCGCCGCGCTCCGCGCACAGCCGCAGGTAGCGGCCGGTGCCGCACCCCGCGTCGAGGACGGTGAGGCCGCGCAGATCCGGGAGCAGATCGGTCACCGCGGCCTGCTCCACGGCCATCAGGCGGTTGTGGGGCCGCGGCGGGTAGTCGGGCGCCCAGAGGGCGTAGGCCTCTTCGGGAGTCAAGGACAAACCTGAAGGTTTGTCCCCACGCATGGGCGAGGGTTTGTCCCCACCAGACCATCTGTCCAGAAAGTCCATCACTAGAACCCCGTGGTCTCCGGACGCTGGTAGCGAAAGGCGCGCTGCAACAGGTTCAATTCGACCGGCCGCGTGTACGACTCGGTGTGATAGCGCCAGGCCGCGGCCGCGCGCAGCAGCCGGCGGCGGCCGGACGTCAGGCGCACGTCGGTGACGGTCGGGTAGTACGCGTTCAGCACGCTTTCGAAATCCCGCACGCGCCGGCGCACGTCGCCGTGCGACCATGGCGTGCTCGGGTCGCGGCGAAGCGCGAACGCCTGCCACTTGTCGCTGACCCACCCGTCGAGGGTCTCGGGAAACGCGAAGCCCTGGCTCTGCGCCGCATCGTAGAAATGCCCGTCGAGCGGCACCGGCGAATACACGTAGAGGATGATCTCGGTTGCCGGATTGACGCGCTTGACGCGCCGGATGAATGCGAGCGTGTGCGCAAGGTCGGCCGCCGGATCGGGCGGGTTGCCCACCACGAACGAAAACTCGGGCACGACGCCGTACGACTTCATCCGCGCCGCCAGATCGATGGTCAGCTCCGCCGACGCGGTGCCGCCCTTGTTCATCCGCTCGAGCATGTCGGTCGATCCCGACTCGGCGCCGCAGAACACCATCTTCAAGCCGCTCGCCTTCATCGCCTCCCACGTCGCCGGCTTGTAGCGCATCAGCTCGTCGACGCGGCCCAGCGCCCACCACGCCATCCCCAGCGGACGCAGCCGATCGGCGATCGCCTGCGTTCGCGCCTCCGAGATGAAGAAGTCCATGTCGTGAAACTGCACCGCATCGGCGCCGTACTCGCGATGCTGCCGTTCGAGCACGCCGCCGACGCGCGCGGGCGATTGCGACACCCACCGGCGGTTCGCCATCCCGACGACCGCGCAGAAGTTGCAGGCGAACGGGCACCCGAACGACGAATGGTGCGTCGCGACGCGCCGGCCGAGGTAATGCGAGTGGAAGTAGCGGGCCATCGGCAGCCGCTGATACGGCCAGTCCGGCAGCTCGTCGAGCGGCGTCAGCGCCCGCGCCGCGGTTCGCTGAACCGCGCCGTTCTCGCGATACGCCAGCCCGGGAATCGACGACAGCGCGCCGCCCTTCGCCATGGTCCTGAGCAGCTCGACCATCGTCTGTTCGCCCTGGCCGCGCACGCACACGTCCACCGTCGATTCGCTGAGGCAGGCGTCGGCATGCTGCGACGGAAAGTAGCCGCCCCAGATCACGGGGACACCGGGCAGCACGCGCTTGATCTGACGGCACGCCCACACCGCCGACCGCAGTTGCGGACCCGGCATCACCGTCACCGCCACGGCGCGCAGCGGCGCGCGCAAGTGGATCTCGACGATCCGCGCCACCGGGTCGGCCTCGACGTTGCCGTCGACGATGCAGTACTCGAACTCGCCTTCGAGCATCGACCCGAGCGCGAGCAGCGACATCGGCAGCGGCCGCTTCGGCGAAGGCGTGCTCCACGGGTTGAAGAGCACGATCACGGTTCCCTCCATTGGCCGGTAACGGCCATGCCGAGCCGTCCGACGAACGCGGACGACGCGGCACGCGCCGCGCGCACGTAGCGGCGGCGCCGCCAGTGCTGGTCGCGCGCGACTTCCGCCGTCATCCACCGGCGGGCGAAGTCGTAGTACCGGCGCACCGGGAGGCCGCGCACGATCAGATCGCGATCGGTGCCGTCCGCCCAGGCGCCGCGCGAGGCCAAGCGATCGGCCACCTGCCGGTAATAGGGCGTGCCCTTGATCGGATACGACACGGTGGTCAGGAACACGTCGGGCGCCGTGCGCTTCAGGTGGTCGACCGTGGCCCGCAAGTCCTCCAGGCCTTCGCCGTCGAAGCCCAGCATGATGAACATCCCGACCTCGATGCCGCGCCGTTTCAGGCGGCCGGCGGCCTCGCGCACCTGGTCGATGGTGACCTTGCGTTTCATCGCATCGAGAATGCGCTGCGACCCGCTTTCGGATCCGATCCACACGCGGAAGCAGCCCAGGCTCACGAGCGCATCGGCCACATCGTCGTCGATGCGCTCGGCGCGGGAGATGCACTCGAACGGCAGGCGCAGTTTCCGCCGCTCGAGCTCGACGGCGTACGACAGGGTCCAGCCGCGGTGGATCGCAAACACATCGTCCGCGTACCAGAGGCGTTCGGGGTGATAGCGATCGACGATGCCCTCGACCTCGTCGGCGACGTTGGCGACGGACCGTCGGCGGTGGGTCTCGCCGAACACGGAGCGGCTGCACCAGGTGCAGGTGTAGGGGCAGCCCCGGGCGGTGATCAACGACACGGTGCCGACGCCGTGCCGCTCGCGCCAGGCGCGCAGGTAGCCGGGAATGTCGACGGCGCCGCGATCGGGAAATGGCTGCGCATCGAGATCGGCGATCAGCTCGCGCGCCGGGGTGCGCACGACTGCACCATCGGCGCCACGAAACGCGATTCCCGCAATCGGTGCGAGGTCGTCAGGTTTGGCAGGGCCCCCCCTTATGGGGGGCCGGGCCAGCAGTTCCTCGAGCGTGCGCTCGCCCTCCCCGATCACGACCACATCGGCGCCGGCCTCGAGATAGGCCTCGGCGTGGTACGGCGGATCGGGTCCACCCACCACGACGCGGGCGCCCGCGCGCCTGGCAGCGGCGATCATGCGAAGCGCATGGCGCTTCGTCATCAGGTTGACGGCAATGCCGACGACCGGCGGCCGCTCGCGTTCGAGGGTGGCGGCAAAGTCGCGATGCGACCGGAACGTGGCGTCGAACACGCCGACGTCCAGGCCGCAGGACTTCAGGTGCGCGGAGACGTAGAGCAGGCCGAGCGGCGGGTGCGGGCGCATGATCCGTTGCTCGGCGGGATCCTCGGCGAGAAAGTAGGCGTGGGCGAGCAGCAGATCCATCACGACACCTGCTGCGGCGGACGCACGAGCTCGACGAGCATCTTCTCAACGGGCAGGCCATACCAGTCGCGATCGCATCGCCATTTGGACGCGGCCCTCAGGGGCCACCGCCACGCGCCCGGCCTCCAGGCATGCCGCGTGTAGAACTTGAACCGCTCCACCCGCTGCCACCGATCGGGCGTGATCCACGGTCCCCGGCCGCCCACGTAGTCGAAGTCGGCCCACTCGGCCAGACCTCGCGGAAAGACGTAGCCGTCATCCGCGGACTGCTCGGCCATCGGATTGCCCGGGTACGGGCGGTAGTAGAAGATCGGCGTGTCGAAGTCCGGGTTCGACCGGCGCAAGTCCTTGGCCAGCGCGAGCGTGGCCTGCACGCTCTGTTCGGATTCCCCGGGAAAGCCGACGATGAAGTTGAAGATGGCGCCGACGCCGTGGCGCGTGCAGAGCGCCGCAGTGTCGCGGACCTGCTCGATCTTCATGTCCTTCTTCAGCCGATCGAGCGTCTCCTGCGATCCGGATTCGACGCCCACCATGACGCGCCGCAGGCCCGAGCGGACGGTCTTCGCAAACAGCGGGTCGCCAAGGCGGCAGGCCTGATCGGCGCGCAGCGTGGCCGTCCACGTGAACGCCAGGCCGCGCGACAGGAACTGCTCGGCCAGCGCGTCCACGCGCGCGGCGTGCGTGAA
>MELE01000168.1:20131-22236 GCA_001768615.1 Acidobacteria bacterium RIFCSPLOWO2_12_FULL_67_14b
CGGTGCAGCCACGCGACCTCGTCGGCGATGCGCTCGGGGGCCAGGCCGGTCCAGCCGCGCGCGAACACCGCCGGGTCGGCGCAGAACGCGCAGCGGAACCGGCAGCCCTGCGACGAGATGTAGTCGATCTGCCGCGCGCCCTTCAGTCCGAAATACCTCTCGACGGGCAACAGCGAATAGTCGTGCGCGGGGAAGTCGTTGAGGTCACGCAGCGGCCGCGGCGGACCCGAAACGATGCTGTCCGCGCCGCGGACGGTCGTGCCGGGACAACCCGCGACCTGATCGCCCGCGATGATCCGATCGATCACCTCCCGAAACGTCTCCTCGCCCTGGCCGGTCACGACGACGTCAATCGCGGGCTCGTCGAGACACTCGTGCGCGAACAGCGACGGATGCCAGCCGCCCCAGACCACCGGGCACGCCGGGTGCCGCGCCTTCACCGCGCACGTCACGGCCAGCGCGTCGTGAATGGGCGCGCCCGTGAGCACGCTGACGCCCAGGCACGCCGCGCCGTCGGTTGCCGCGAGCACCGCCCGCACGGGATCGTTTTCGAGGCGGCCGTCGACGACGACGACATCCACCTTCGATCGATCCAGCGCCGAGGCCAGTGCGACCAGCGCCAGCGGCATGGTGAAGAACACCGCACGCGGGTTGTAGAGGACGACCTTCGGCATGGTCACACGGTGTAGGGCTCCCCTTTACGGGGCGCCGCGATGGGCAGGGGGCGCAGGCGGCGGCGCGTGAGCGCCAGCGCCGCGCGGTTATACATCCAGGAGCCGATCACGTGGGGACAATCCTTTAGGTTTGTCCACGACGGCCGCACCCGCCAGGATCCCCGCATCAGCGCCGTCAAGGCTTCCGCGGACTTGCGCGCGCGGAACTCGTGATGCACCAGGCCGTGGACCTGCCGGTAGACCTCCGGCGCGTAGGTGGCGTGATACATCATCGACAGATCGCTCGAGTCCACCCAGTTCTGCTTCTGTCCGAGCCCTTCGCGAACGCGATCGTAGAAGCGCGTGCCCGGCAGCGGGTACGACACCGAGACGCCGATGTCGTTGGGCCGCAGCTCGCGCGTCAGTTGCAGCGTTGCCTCGATATCGTCCCACCTCTCGCCGGGATACCCGAATTGCAGGAACATCCCGACGTCGATCCCGGCCGCCCGCAGGTGGCGGCTGGCGGCGCGGATGTCGTCCACACGCAGGCCCTTCTCCATGGCGTCGAGCACGCGCTGCGATCCGGACTCCGCGCCCATCCACACCATGCGGCAGCCGGCCGACGCCAGCGAAGCCGCCACCGAGGTCGAGATCTGGTCCGCGCGCATCAGGCAGCGGAAGGGCGTGCGCGCCTTCTTCTCGTGCACGAGGCGCGCGAACTCGTCGACCCATCCCGGCTTCAGCCCGAACACGTCATCCACGATCCAGAAATGATCCGGGGCGAAGTGATGCTTGAGCCACAGCATCTCGTCGACCACGGCGGCCGGGCTTCGCACGGCGTAGCGTTGCCCGTAGATCGGCTTCGCGCACCAGTTGCAGCTGTAGGGGCAGCCGCGCGTGGTGGCCAGGTTCATCGAGTGATAGCCGTGACGGCCGTGCCAGAGCCGGCGGTAGCGGTCGACGTCGACGAGGTCCCACGCGGGGAACGGGATGTCGTCGAGCGACTTGATGAACGGGCGCGCGGCACTTCGGCAGACCTCACCCGCGCCGTTGACGTGGGCGATACCGGCGACGCCCTCGAGCGGCGCCTCGGCCAGCAGGCGTTCGACCAGATCGGCGAGCGTGACCTCCCCTTCGCCGAGGATCACCGCCGCTGCGCCGCGCGCGAGATAGAGATCGGGATGATCCGTGGCATCCGAGCCCGAGACGACGACGGGGCAGCCGGCCTCGCGCGCGAGGTCGATCATCGCGAGCGCCGCCTCGCGCATGCGCAGGAGGCACATCTTGCTCAGGTAATTGAAGCTGTCTTCGTAGATGACGGCGACCCGCGGGCGGTCGCGATCGAGGGCCCGGCCCCACTCGGCGACCGAGGCGGCGAGCATGGCGTCGAACAACGTGACGCTGCGGCCGCGCGCGCGCAGGTACGACGCCGCGTACAGCGTGCCGAGCGGC
>MELE01000168.1:22250-42049 GCA_001768615.1 Acidobacteria bacterium RIFCSPLOWO2_12_FULL_67_14b
GGGCGTTACCGGCCGGCCCCCCATAGTTACCGGCCGGCCCCCCATGAAGGGGGGCCCTACTCTTGACCCATCTGGTGAGAACGTGATCGCCCAACTGGTTCACGCCCGGCCACGGCGCCACCACGCGGTCGACGCGCGCGGTGAGCCGGCGGATCGGCGCCGGCACGCGTTGCCACTGCGACTCGAGGTAGGGCGGCGGCACCATCACGCCGAGGCCGATGGCGGCGTCGAGCGTGAACTCGTCGCCGAGTGCCACCCGCACCTCGCCGTTGCGGTGGTAGAACGTCGGCACCTCGACGCCGGCCACCGCCACGGTGAGGCCGGGCCGGCGGCGGCGAGCCGCCTCTGCCGCGCGGCCGCGGACCGCGAAGTAGAACATCTCCCACGCGCACGACCGGCCCATCAGCCCCAGCATCACGGCGCCGCCGGGCCGCAAGTGCCGCCGGGCCACGGCGCCCAGCGGCTCGAGGCACTCGACGCAATTGAGCGCGCCGAAATTCGAAACGATGGCGTCGAAGCCCTGCGCGTGATCGAGCGCGTCCAGGAAGGCCGGCAGCTCCTGCAGCCCGCACGCCAGGATGCCGGCGCGGTGGCCGAGGCCCGCGTTCTCGAGGCGCCGCTTGGTGCGGCTCAACATCTCCTCGGACGGGTCGCACGCGATCACCGCCATCCCCGCGCGCGCGAGAAACTCCGTGTCGGCGCCGGTGCCGCATCCGATCTCGAGCACACGGCAACCGGGCGCCAGCCACCTCGTGAACGCGGCGTGCGTCTGGCGCCGCTGATGCACGAACGCATCGCCGGCCGACAGGACGTCGTAGGTCGGCGCCAGCCGGTCGAAGGCCACAGTCGCCGCGCGTTCGACGGCCATCACGACCACCGTCCGCTCGACGCGGACTTCACCGCGACCGCTCGATCAGCCGACTCGGCCGGCGCGCTGCGTGCCGGAACCGTCACGGTCTTGCCGGCTGCGCGCTGGTAGACCGCCAGCATGTCTTTCGCGGTCTGCGTCCACGAAAACGCTCGCGATCGCCGCCACCCGCGCTCGGCGAGATCGCGCCGCAGCGGCTCGTCGGTCGCCAGCCGCCGGATCGCATCGGCGAGCGCGTCGGTGTCGGTGGGGTCGACCGTGTGGGCGCCGTCACCCGCAATCTCGGTCAGCGAGGACGTGTTGGCGGTCAGCACCGGCGTGCCCGACGCCATGGCTTCCACGACCGGCAGGCCGAAGCCTTCGTACAAGGACGGGAACACGAAGAATTCGCCGAGGTTGTAAATGACGGGCAGATCGTCGAAGGGCACGTAGCCGGTGAAGTGCACGTGCCGCGAGAGGCCGAGCTGCGCGATGCGTCCCGTCAGATCGCGCGAGGACCACCCGTACGGACCGACGCACACCAGGTCGTGTGGGATGCCCGCCTGCCGCGCGATGGCGAAGGCGTCGATGAGACGTCCCAGGTTCTTGCGCGGCTCGATGGTGCCGACGTAGAGCATGAAGCGATCGGGCAAGCCGTATTTCGCCCGCATGGTTCCCAGCCGCACGCCGTCACGGATCGGTCGAAACGCCGGGCTCGCCGCCTCGTGCACCACCGACACGCGATCGGGCGACAGGCCGTGCAGGCGCAACAGGTCGCGGCGCGTGCTGTGCGACACCGTCACGATGGCCGAGGCGCGGCGCAGCGCCACGTGCATGAGCGGGCGATTGAGCAGCAGCCGGCGCACCGGATGGCAGTGCGGATACAGGCGCAGGCTCATGTCGTGGATCGTCACGACCGTCGACACCTCCGATCCCGCCGGGACCATGCCGTTAGTGAAGTGCGCCACGTCGGGCGCGAGCGAGGCTAGCGCGCGCGCCGCCCGCAACTGCATCCAGCCGATCCGGATCGGAAAACGATGGCCGTCGTGCACGCGCACGTGGGGCGGCAGCGGCTGCTCGGTCTCGATCGGCTGGTTCGACACCACCACGAGCTCGTCGCCCGTCGCCTCGACCTCGCGGGCGAGATGCTGCAACAGGTGCTCGGTGTAGTAGCCGACACCGGTGCGCCCGGGCGTCAGCGTGGTGCCGTCAAACGCGATGCGCATTTGACTCCACCTGTGGCGACACACCTTCAGGTGTGTCGATCGCCCACGACAAACCTAAAGGTTTGTCGCCACGTGAAGGTGTGTCGCCACCGGACACGGCGGGCGAGAACGTCAGGCCCACCGCGATCGCGAAGATCACGTAGGTCGGCGTGAACGTGATGAACGAGTCGACCAGCGCATGCGCCGCGATCGCCAGGCAGGCCGCCGCGGTCGCAGCAAACAGCGGCACCACGGCGTCGGGGATCGCCGCCCACCGTTTCCAGATGCCAACGGACATCGCCAGCACGAACCACCCGACGGCGGCGGCGCCGGCGAGGCCGGCGCCGGCCAGCGCTTCGAGGTACGCGTTGTTGGCGTGCACGCGCGTGTCCCAGGTGACCAGTCCGAGATACCGCCCGTAGACGTGCCGGAAGTTGTCGGGGCCGATGCCAAGCAGCGGACGCTCGCCGGCAATGTCGAGTGCGGCCTTCCACAGCGTGAGCCGCGGCAGACGGACCGAGCCCATCGGCATCCGGCCATGCGTCGACAACGGCCCGCTCACCTGCGGCTTCCCCGCCACGGTCACGCGCGTCCGGCCGGGCAACACGCCCTCGACGCTGAGCCACGTCCGGTGCTCGTGGACCACGTCCCACACGAGCACATACGATCCGGGATAGCCGGGCACGCGGACCTGCGCCAGCATTGACACGGCCTGGCCGGGCTCGACGGGGTTCTCGAACCTGGTCCGCATGCCGTCGTAGATCACGACCTCTTCGGCGCCGGCCGACAGCCAGTGATAGGCGAGCGCAAACACGGGCGCCTGCCGCGACTGCCACGTGAGCCAGCCGTTGTTGGTCAGCGTCACCGGCACGTCGTAGATGCCGCCCGGCAGCATAGTCATCGTCTCGGGGACGTCGTAGCCGGCACCGTACCAGGCTTGCGATCCCTCCGCGCTCATCCGCGCCACGAGCAACTGCGGCGACCGCGACAGTGCGATCAGCATCACCACCACCGCCGCCAGCGCCGCCAGCGCCCATTGGCCGCCGTCCCATCGGCGATGGCGGAGGTGGCGCAAGCCGCCGACACACAAGAGGCTCAGCGCCATCGTGATCAGGCCGGCGCGAGTGAAGGTGGCGACAACGCCGGCCGCGACGAGCGTGAGCGCGGCGAACGCGAGCACGCGCGCCCTCGAAGTCCGGGCTCCGGGCTCCGGGCTCCTCGATCCGGCAGTCGATCCGCGATCGGCGCCGCGGCCCGACAACCAGAACAGCCCGAGGGCGAACACGACCTCCAGATACATCGACGCGATGGTCGGATAGAACAACGTCGAGGTCGCGCGCAGTTGTCCGCCGACGACGTGGAAGCCGGGGCGGAACGCCTTCAGGCCGTCGAGCACCGCGCCCACTTGCGCCAACTCGAGCACCGCGACCGTGCCGACCACCGCCCCCACGGCAAGCAGCGTCGCGATCACGTGCCCCGCGGCACGGACCGACACGATCACGTTCTGCGTCAGCAGCAGGACCAGCGCCGCTGCAGCCAGCCGTCCGAAGAACTTGAGCGAGTTGCCGCCGAACTCCGGCGCGACGAGCGCCGACACCAGGACGACGATCAGCACGGCGGCGCCGGGCGCGGCCAGCGGCGAGCGCCACGCGGGGAGCCGGCGGTCCCGTACCAGCACGACCGCCCACGCCACCAGCGCGGCAAGCACCGCCATTTCCACGGTGGTCAGCGTGAACCCGTCCGAGGGACCGGGGAGCGGGCGCTCGAAGGGCGAGATGGCGGCCACGAGCAGCAAGCTCGTGGACACGACCCACGAGCCCGCATGCGCGCGGACGAGCCACGCACGGGGAGCGGCAATCACGGCGGCGTTCATGTAGGGACTCGTTGTGGCGACAAACCTTTAGGTTTGTCGGGGAGCGGCGCTGCAATACACATTCCACGGCGAAGGCGCCCAAGCGGCGGCATGGGAGGTGCATTCCGCCTGCGGAGCCGCACTTTCGCGCCGCCGTCTGCGGCAGAATGGCGGCGGACGCTTTCCAACCGTGAAACTGCTTTCGCAATACGTAACGCGGGGGGCGCGCGGGTCCGGAGAAGGTGTGCCCGGCCGCATCATCCTGAAGGGCGCGGCCGACGCGGCGGGCAAGGCCGTCACCCTCGCGATCACCATCCTGGCGGCCCGCACGCTTGGCTCGGATGCCTTCGGCGTGATGGCGCTGGCGATGACCACGGGGTGGCTGCTCGGCGTGGCCACCGACGCGGGCATGTCGATGTATCTGGCGCGCGAAACGGCGAAGCTGCGCGGGGGATCACGCACGCTCGTGGCCGAGGTGATGGGCCTGCGGACGGCCACGGCGTACACGGCCGCGGCGATTGCAGCACTGTTCAGCAGCCAGTTCGTGCCGCCGGAGTGGCGCCTGCCGTTCACGCTGCTGGTCCTGGCGCAACTGACGGGAGCGGTGCTCGAGACGCTGTCGCACTTCTTTCGCGGGCTCGAGCGAAGCGAAATCGAGTCGGCGCTTCACTTCTCGCAGCGGGCGCTGACGCTGGTGCTGGCGATGGCGGTGTTGTGGTGGTGGCCGCGGCTGGATCTGCTGGGAGGCGCCCTGCTGGCGCCGCCGTTGGTCGCGCTGCTCGTGGGCGGAGCGATTGCCTGGCGCCTCCTGGGCCGCCCCGACTTTTCCACAGGTACGCAAAATCTGGAAGGGTGTCTGACACCGTCCGTGTTTCTTCGCGACGTCCTGCCCCTGGGCGCCGGCGTGCTGCTCTCGGCCTTGTACTTCCGCATCGATCTCTATTTCGTCGAGCAATGGCACGGCCTCGAACAGGTCGGCGCCTATAACGCCGTGTTCCGGTTGATCGAGGCGATGCGGTTGCTGCCCGCCGCGGTGATGGCGGTGACGTTTCCCCTGCTGGTGCAGACCACCGACAGGCGGCTGGTCCAACGCCTCGGCGGCTGGCTCGCGGCCGGCGGCGCCGTGCTGGCGGCGATCGCGGCCGCCGGATCGGCGTGGATCGTGACCACGATCTATGGCGCGCCATACGCCTATGCAGCGCCGGCGTTCGCGGTGCTCTCGCTGGCGCTGCCGCTGTTCTTCCTCAACTACGCGCTGACACACCAGGTCATCGGCTGGGATGGCCAACGCGCGTACCTGCGGATCGCCGCGCTCGCGCTTGTCGCCAACGTGGCGGCCAACCTCGCGCTGGTTCCCTCGCAGGGCATGACCGGCGCGGCCATCGCGACGGTGATCACCGAGCTCGTGGTCACTTTCGGCTGCCTGAAAGCCCTCTGGTCACATGTCAAGGCATCCGCCTTCGCGCAACGCGCTTCGGCGGACTCGCCGCAACCCGCGCTGAGCGGCTCGGATCGGTTCGGAGCGGCCTGACATGCCGCCGTCTAGCGCGCAGGAGCTCGCGGTGTTGCAGGCGGTGACCTATGCCGCGCTCTTCGACTACCCGCTCACGCTCCGGCAGTTACGAGACAGCCTGGGCGTGGCGGTGGCGGATGAAGAGACGATCCTGAAATGGTGGCGCGCCAGCACGCTGCTGCAGGCCGCCATCGAGTACCGGGACGGCCTGTTCATTCCGGCCGGTGGCGCGGACCTGGCGCTGACGCGGGCGCGGCGCGAAGCGTTCAGCCGGCAGATGCTCGATCGCGATCGCCACGTGCTGGCGTTTCTGTCGAGGATGCCGTTCGTGCGCATGGTGGCACTCTCGGGTAGCCTCGCTCACCTGAACGCCGAAGGGGTGGCGGACCTCGATCTGTTCGTGATCACCAGCCCTAACCGCGTGTGGTGCGTCACGCTCACGACGCTCATCGTCGCGAGACTCCTCGGCTGGCGCCAACGCCTGTGCCTCAACTACGTGATCTCGGAGCGGCGGATGGCGATCGAGCCGGCGGATCTGTTTTCCGCCAATCAGATCATCCACTTGCGTGCGGTGTTCGGCCACGACTTATACGTGCGATTCGTCGAGGCCAACGCGTTCGTGGCTCGCTACTATCCCAACTTCAGGCCAAGTGCGGCCTCGGGGCTCCGGGCTCCGGGCTCCGGGCTCCTCGAGCGAGTGCTATCGATGGGGATGGCGCAAGTCGCGGAACGCGTCGCCCGCGCGGCGTACGGATGGCACTTGAAGCGCCGGTCTTCGACGTGGCGGTCGCGCGATCAGGTGCGGCTCGAGCCCGAATGCCTGAAACTGCACACCAGCAGCCATCGCGCCGACACGCTCGCGCGGTTTGACGCAGCGATGAAGACCGCGCTTTCGGAAGGGAGACCACGAAGCTCACGAAATCAGGACCGCGAAGAACGCGAAGAACCCTTGGCGAAAACCCTGGAATCTCTCGTGCCCTTCGTGGTTTGACCTTCGTGCACACCTCGCGAATGGGCTCGGGCACGCTGGCTGAACCGCTCCGCCGAATCCGGTGTCTAATTCATTAGATCGATCGGCCGGACCCTCCCTCCCGTCCTATCCTCTTTGATGAGGCTCGCCATGATGGTTGTCCGGTCTTTCTGTGCGTCTCTTTGTGCCGTTCTGGCTCTTGCCGCCGTTGCCACGGCGCAGCAACCACCGCTCACCATCGTCAATACCGGCCCTGCGGGACCGCTCGACAGCCTGGCCCAGGCCAACGAGATCCGAATCGTCTTTTCGGAGCCCATGGTCACGTTGGGTCGAATTCCAGCGCAGGTGAGGGCGCCCTTCGTCCGAATCGCGCCCGCCATTGCCGGGACGTTCCGGTGGTCGGGGACGACGATACTCATCTTCACGCCCGATCCGAAGCGTCCCCTGCCGTATGCCACCTCCTATGAAGTCACGGTGAGCGCCGCCGCGACGGCCGTCAGCGGCCGGAAGCTGGCCAGGCCCGTGACCTTCGGATTCACGACGCCCGTCGTCCGGCTGCTGCAGACAAGCTGGTACCGGCGCGGAGGCACCGTGGACGGCGCCATGGTGGTGCAGCTGCGATTCAACCAGGACGTGAGGCCGCAGGACGTGGCGGCTCACCTCACCGCGTCGCTCGAGCGCCACGAATGGAGTCCGCCCTCGTTCACCGACGAGGAGCAGCAGCGGCTGCTTACCCTCGATCCGTCGGCGCTCAACGCGTTCTCTTTCAAGGCCAACGCCGCGCGCCAGGTGGCCGCGGGCGGACCACCGGTCGACCTGCGACTGACCAGCGACTGGAATGTCGACAAATCCCCGCGGCCTCCGGATCTGGTCGCGTTCGAATCCACCACCGTGGTCAGACCAGAGAGCTGGGTGAAGCTGGAGCTCGACGCGCGGCTGCCGTCGATGGCCGGTCCGGCCACGCCGGGCCAGCCTCAGTCGTACACGATCAAGGTCGAGAGAGCGTTCTTCATCAATGGTTTTCAGTGCACTCGCGAGTGCGACGGGGACGATTCGAACGCTCTTGAAATGCGCGCACCGGTCAGGGTGACCGATTTCGCGGCCGCGCTCGGAGCCACCGACATCACAGCCGGGGCACAGCCGGTCAAGAAGGCCGTCACCCCACGTTCCCGCCGCGACGAGGCCGGGTACTACCTGACGCTCGAAGACGCGGGCTTCGATGCGCAACCGCCAGACCGCAGGTACCTGGTCACGGCGCCCGCGACGCTCAAAGCCGCGGACGGCCAGACGCTGGGCTACCCCTGGCTCGCCATCGTGGATAACTGGCACATGCGGGCGTTCACCAGTTTCGGTGACGGCCACGGCGTGTGGGAGAAGGACGGCGGAACGCAATTGCCGTTCTACGCGCGTAACCTGCGGAACGTCACGCAGTGGGCGTCGGCACTCGACCCGGCGCAGCTGATGCCGCGGCTGCTCGAACTGCAGAGTGGCGGCTTCAGCCTTGCGCCGCCGGGCGCGGGCCTCGATCGGCGGCTCGGCGTGACGCCCGATCGTGTGCAGTCGCACGGACTCGATCTGTCGGGCGCGCTGACGGGCGGCACGGGTCTGGTGTGGACGGCCGTGCGCGAAGGCGAAACGCTGCCGCGCACGCGGCGCTACAGCGGCGGCGATCGCACGCGAGCCTCGGTCGTCCAGGTGACCAACCTTGGAATCACGGTGAAGGACAGCCCGCAGAACACGCTCGTATTCGTGACGCGGCTCGACACCGGCGCCGCGGTATCCGGCGCCAACGTGTCGATCGTGCGGCTGAACAACAGCACGTTCTGGCGGGGGACCACCGGACCGGATGGCGTCGTGCTGGCGCCCGAGACACCGCTCCGTGACCCGGACAACTGGTACGAGTTCGCCTTCATCGTGATGGCCGAAAAGGACGGCGACGTCGCCTACGTCGGCAGCGACTGGAACGAGGGCATCTCGCCGTGGGACTTCGGCACCGGCGTCAATCTTCACGAACGCGACCCGCTTCTGCGCGGGAGCGTCTTCACCGACCGCGGCGTCTACCGCCTGGGCGAGCAGGTGCACCTCAAGGCCATCCTGCGGCACAACACGCCGGCCGGCATCCGCCTGCTTCCGGAAGGCACCTCGGTGCTGATCAGCGTGCGCGACACGCAGAACCGCCTCGTGGACGAACGCACGGTCCGACTCACACCCTGGAGCAGCGCCGAGTGGACGCTGACGCTGCCCGAGGATGGCACGCTCGGCAACTACTCGCTGCGCGCGGTTCTCGAAGGCGACCGTCCCAAGCCGACATCGCCCGACGAGCGGGAACCGGGCGTCACGCCGAGCCCGCAAGAGGACGAGTACGTGCGGGACGAAAAAGCGGTGCACGGCTCCTTCCTGGTGGCGGCATACCGGCGGCCCGACTTCCGCGTTGACGTCACGCTGGCGGGCACCGGCGCCATCGCCGGCGATCCCCTGAAGGGCGTCGTGGCTGCGCGGTATCTGTTTGGCGCGCCGATGGGAGCGAGGCCGGTGACGTGGCGCTACTCGAAGTCGCCCGGCTACACGGCGCCCGAGGCCATCACCGACACATTCGGCGACGATCGCTGGCTGTTCGTGGGCTGGGACTACCGGAGTGCGGACCGCGTGGAGTCAGGCGACATTCGCGGAGAAGAGGCGACGCTGCAGGCCAACGGCGATTTGTCGTTGTCGCTCGAGACGCGCCGCGACGCGGGCATCCCTTACGTCTATTCGCTCGAAGGCGACGTGGAAGACGTGTCGCGGCAACACATCGCCAACCGTGCGAGCCTCACCGTGCACCCGGCGCCGTGGTACGTCGGCATCCGGCGGCCGTCCTACTTCCTCGAACAGAAGACCGGCTTGAAGACCGAAGTCGTCACGGTCGGCGTCGACGGCACGGTGGTCACCGGCGTGCCGGTCGAGGTCACGCTGACGCAGGTGCAGTGGACGAGCGTCCGGCGCGCCGAAGGCAACGGTTTCTACACGTGGGAGACGCAGCGCCGCGACATCGACGCGGGTTCGTGGACGGTGACCAGCGCCGCCGAGCCGGTGCCGCTCGACATCCCGTTCGAAAACGGCGGCTATTACATTCTCGAGGCGCGCGGCCGCGGCGATGCGGGCCGCACCGCGGTGACGCGCACGTCGTTCTACGTGCTGGGCGACGGCTACACGGCGTGGGCGCGATTCGATCACAACCGCATCGACCTGGTGCCTGAGCGCCAGACGTACCGGCCGGGAGACACGGCGCGCATCATGATCCAGTCGCCCTGGGAACAGGCGACCGCCCTGGTGACGACGGAGCGGGAGGGCATTCGCAGCCACAGGCAGTTCGCGCTCACCTCCACGCAGCAGTCCATCTCGGTTCCGATCACCGAAGGCGACATTCCCAACGTCTTCGTGTCGGTGCTGCTCGTCAAAGGGCGAACCAACGTCACGAATGCCGCGGTCGCAAAGCCGACAGGCGCCGACAGTCCGTCAGGTGTCTCGATTGGGGAAGACACCAGCGATCCTGGCAAGCCGTCGTTCCGGTTGGGCTACATCGAGTTGAAAGTCGAGGACCGGACCAAACGCCTCAGCGTGACGGTTGCCGCCAATCAGCAGGAGTACCGGCCCGCGGCGAAGGCCAACGTGCGGCTCGACATCAGGGATCTCGACGGCCGGGGTGCCGCCAGCGAGGTGACGCTCTGGGCGGTGGACTACGGCGTGCTCTCGCTCACCAACTATCGGGCACCCGACGTGGCCGGATCGGTCTACGTCCGCAAGTCGCTGCAAGTGTTCAACGCCGACAACCGGCAGCGGATCGTGTCGCGCCGCGTGCTGACACCGAAGGGAGAAACCGACGGTGGTGGCGGCGGCGGGGAGTCCGGCGCCGGAACGCTCCGGAAGGATTTCCGCGTGCTCGCGTTCTGGCTCGGGTCGGTGACGACGGGGGCGGATGGACGGGCCAGCGTGGACGTCACGCTGCCCGAGTCGCTGACGACCTATCGCATCATGGCCGTCGCCGCGGATCGCAGCTCGCGCTTCGGGTCGGGCGATACCGAGGTGCGCACGAACAAGCCGCTCACGCTCAAGCCGACCTTCCCGCGGTTCCTCGCCGTCGGCGACACCGCGTACTTTGGTGCGGTCGTCGGCAGCCAGCTTGCCGCCGCCGGGACGGCCCTGGTCTCGATGAAGTCGCTCGACCCTGGCGTGCTCGAATTGGCCGGTGGAGCCGAGCAGCGCGTTACCGTTGGCGCCGCCGGCTCCGTTGAAGTGCGCTTCCAGGGCGCGGCGAAGGCGATCGGCCGCGCCCGCATTCAGATGACGGCGCGGATCGGTGACGAGACGGACGCGTTCGAGGACGTGATTCCAATCGAGGTGCTCGCCTCGCCGGAAACCGTGGCAGCGTACGGCGAGGCGGCGAACACCACCACCTCGGCGAAGGAGACCGTCACGATTCCCACGGGTGTCGTGTCCGGCTTCGGCGGCCTCTACGTCGAAGTGTCGTCCACTGCCATGGTCGGTCTCGGCGAAGGCGCGCGGTACCTCGTCGAGTACCCGTACGGCTGCGCCGAGCAGAAGGGGTCGGCGGCACTGGCGCTGCTGCTGGCCGCGGACCTCGGCGATGCGTTTTCGCTGCCGGGAATGGACCCGTCACAGATGCGGCCCGTGGCGCAACGGACACTGAAAGAACTGGAGAAGTTCCAGTGCCCGAGCGGGGGCTTCGCGTACTGGCCCGGCGATTGCTGGTCCACGTCGCCATACCTCACGGCCTATCTCCTGCACGTGTTCAAGACGGCGACTGATTTGAAGTACGACGTGGATCGAGGCGTCCGCGAGCGGGCCTACGACTACCTGCAGCGCGAGCTCGCCGCCGGGCCGCCCGACGTCAACGAGGGCTGGTGGCCGTCCTACACGGCGTGGCAGGCCTTTGCCGTGAAAGTGCTCGTGGAAGGCGGGCGCAACGAGGACTCGCACCTCACGCGCCTCTACGGCTATCGCGATCGCATGCCGGTGTTTGCGTTGGCCTACATGCACGATGCGCTGCTCGCGAAGGGCGAGACCACGGGCGAGCGGATCGGTGATCTGAGACGGCGCATGGGCAACGCCATCCTGCCCGAGGGCGGGAGCGCGCATGTCGGGGAGTTGGCCGATCCGTACCTGCTGTGGTTCTGGAACTCCAACGTCCGCTCGACGGCCATTGTCCTGAACTCGCTCGTCAAGGCGGACGGGAGCGATGCGCCGATGCGACAGCTCGTGCGCTGGATGATGGCCGTGCGGAAGGACGGCCGCTGGGGAAACACGCAGGAGAACGCCCACGCCATGGAGGCGCTGGTGGCCTACTACCGCAAGTACGAGTCGGTCGTGCCCGACTTCCGCGCGGTGGTGACGCTCGGCGCGAAGGAACTGGCGCGCGAAGAGTTCCGGGGCCGGTCCGCCGAGGCCGCGACCACGAACCTTCCCATGGCGCAGGTGCTGGCGGCCGGTCCCGCCGGATCGGCAACCCCATTGACATTCACGCGCGACGGGGCGGGCACGCTCTTCTACGCCACGAGGCTCCGCTACGCCGCGGACACGCTTCACCAACAGGGGCTCGATTCCGGATTCCACATCGAGCGACGTTACGAGCCGTACGTCGAGCAGGGCCGCCGGCCGCAGGCGACCTCGTACGCCGCCGGAGATCTGGTGCGGGTCACGCTGACGTTCCGGCTGACCAAGGAACGCCGCTTCGTCGCGGTCACCGATCCGCTGCCCGCCGGGTTCGAGGCGGTGGAGTCGTGGTTCGCGACGACGGCGCGGGACCTGTCGGCGCAACAGGACCGCCAAACCAATGAGGGCGGCGACGCGAATGACTGGCGTAACTGGTGGCGGTACAGCGGGTTCGATCGCGTGGAGCGCCATGACGATCGCATCCAGCTGTTTGCCACCAGGCTCGGCAACGGCGCGCACGAGTTCAGCTACATCGTGCGTGCCACCACCGCGGGCACGTTCCGGACGGCGCCCGCCCGTGCGGAAGAGATGTACGAACCCGAGGTCTTCGGCAGGACGGCGACCACGGTGATCGAGATCAAGCGATAGGGAAGGCAGAAGGCAGAAGGCAGAAGGCAGAAGGCAGAAGGCAGAACGTAGATGACCGAGCGCCGCGCGTTTCGACTCGTCCCGAGGCTGAGAAGGCTTTTGCCTTTGGCCTTCTGCCTTTTGCCTTTGCTGGCGTGGTTGCGCATGGGCCCGCTGCCCGCCGGCTTGCTCGACGAACTGTCGAACCCCTCGACCCTCGTCGTCGATCGGGCGGGTGTGCCGTTATACGAGACGCTCTCGGACGACGACACGCGCAGCGTGAGGCTGACCGCCGGAACCCTCCCACCCACGCTCGTGGCGGCGACGCTGGCCGCCGAGGATCGCCGTTTCTGGCGGCATCCCGGGGTCGATCCCATCGCGATCCTCCGCGCCCTCAAGACCAACGTCGCCGAGGGCCGCGTTGTCGAAGGCGGCTCCACGATTTCGCAACAGGTCGCAAAGCTGCTCCTCAATCGGCGGTCGCCGTCGCGCAATCGGGGGGTCGTGGCGAAAATCGACGAGGCGATCGTCGCGCTCAGGCTCGAGCACCGGTTCGCCAAGCGCGAGCTGCTCGCGATGTACCTGAACCTGGCGGCGTATGGCAATCAGTTCGCGGGCGCCGAGCGCGCCAGCCGCGCGTACTTCGGCGTTCCCGCGGCGATGGCCACTCCGGCGCAGGCCGCGTTTCTGGCGGGGCTGCCGCAGCGGCCCTCGATGTTCAACCCGTATCGCAACCGCGAGGCGGCCATGCGCCGGCAGCGGGTCGTGCTGAAACGCCTGGCGGCGGCGGGCGCGCTCACGCCAGCGCGGGCGCGGGAGGCGGCAGACGAGCGTCTGGTGTTCACCCGCGGCGGGTCGCCATTCAGCGCGCGCCACTTCGTCGAGATGGTGCTCGAGAGCGCAGGCGAACCGCGACCGGCGCGGATCGACACGACGCTCGACTCCGCCCTGCAGGCTGACGTTGCCGGCATCATCGCGAGCCATCGCGAGCTGCTGAACAAACACGGGGCCGGGAACGTCGCCGTGGTCGTCTTCGACAACGCGAGCGGCGAGTGGCTGGCGTGGGAAGGGTCGGGCGACTACCTCGACGCGGCGAGCGGCGGCACCATCAACGGTCCGCTCACGCCGCGACAGCCGGGCTCGGCGCTCAAGCCGTTCACCTACGCGCTGGCGTTCGAAGAGGGCTTCAGCCCGTCGAGCGTGCTGGCCGACGTACCGTCCAGCTTCCCGACGGCCGAGCCCGGGGTCGTCTACAGCCCCCGCAACTACGACGGGCGGTACCGCGGTCCGCTGTTGGTCCGGCGCGCGCTCGCGGGCTCCGAGAACGTGCCGGCGGTGGTGCTGGCATCCGAGCTGGGCGTCCCGAAGCTGCTGCGATTCCTCGGACAGGCGGGGCTGACGACGCTCGACAAGACGGCGGCGCATTACGGCCTGGGCGTGACGCTGGGGAACGCCGAGGTCCGTCTGGACCAGCTCGTGGCCGCGTATGCCGCGTTCGCGCGCGGCGGCGAATGGATCGAGCCGGCATTCGTGAGGCGTTCCGACAACACCATCGCCGAGACCCGCCGCCTCGTGTCGCCGCGCACCGCGTTCTGGATCACGGACATCCTCGCGGATCCCGAGGCGCGCGAGTTCGTGTTCGGGCGCGGCAGCAGCCTCGAGCTGCCGTTTCCCGTTGCGGTCAAGACCGGCACGTCGCAGGCCTACCACGACAACTGGACGGTCGGCTATTCCCGTCGCGTCACCGTCGGCGTGTGGGTCGGCAACTTCGATCGGACACCGCTCCGCAATTCCAGCGGCGTCACCGGCGCCGGGCCGATCTTCCACGCGGTGATGCTCGCTGCCGAGCGGCGCTTGGGCGGCTCATCGACCGCGTTCTCGCACGATGCGATCCTGCCGGCACCGGCCAATTCAGTGGAGCACGAGATCTGCGCGTTGTCGGGCCTGACCGCGAACCCGTCGTGTCCGCTTCGCAAACGGGAGTGGATCGCCGCCGAGGCGCCGTCGCTGCCGTGCAGCTGGCATCACCTCGGTGACGAAGGCCTGCTGACGTTCTGGCCGCCGGAATACCGGCAGTGGGCGCGCGCCCAGGGGCTCGACGATGCGGCCCGGCCGGGACCTCGCGTTCAGGGGGTTACCGCGTCCAACGAAGTGGGCGAGACGACGCGTCGACCGGACCGGCCTCGCGCGGCCTTGGCCGTCGTCAGCCCGCCGGACGGCGCCACCTATCTGATCGATCCAACGCTGCATCGGGAGTTCCAGACGTTGTCACTGAAAGTGGTGGCCGCGGCCCGCGGACGCATCGAGTGGAGCGTTGGGGGGCGGGTGGTGGGCGCGGCGAATGCCGAGGCCGCGGTCGACTGGCCGATCGTCCCGGGTCATCACCGCATCGTCGCTCGCGACGAGCACGGCCGCACAGCTGAGGCGACGGTGGTGGTGCGATAGCGGACCAGGTTCGGCCGCGACGAGCGACATTACTGCGGACGCTTGGGATCCGACTCGAGCGCGCGAAATCTCTCCGTCGTCTCGGCGCCCTTCGCCGCGAACCAGTCCCGCCACCGTTGGGGATCGTCGGGCAGGCTCTCGTCGGTGATCTCGCGTAGCGCGCGATACCCGTAGATCCGAATCGCGCCGTCGAGGGCCTTGTCTTCAACCATCTCCAGCAGCCCCGGAATGGCCAGCATGCGCTGGGCGCGCGTCAGCATGCCGCAGTGGGCCAGGCCACAGCCGCCGCCGTTGATCTGCACGGCAGACGCCGGGTCGTGATGAAACGCCGCCACGAGATCGGCAACCGAGTCGTCGGTGCCGAGGTTGGCGATGGCCGCATACGCCTGGTAGCGCACCAAGTGCTCCTCGGAACGCGCGAGCACGCGGAGCTCGTTGTGGATGCGATCGGTCTCGACGCCGCGGTTTCCCAGCAGTCCGAGGGTGTAGATCTCCGACCGCGCGTCTTTCGGGCTGGCGGCGATCCGCGCGAGCAGCGCGTCCACCTGGCCCGCGCTCCTCGCCATGTTCATGGCGGTCAGCTCGATCTCGATGGCCGCGGCGCGGACCCGAAGGTTGGCGCCGTTACGGGCGACGTCCAACAGCGTTTCCATCGCGGGACTGGTCCTGATCACCCCGCGCCATCCCTTCACGCGCGCCTTGATTTCGTCGGTGGCACCGACGTGATGAGAGATGGCGTATTGGAGGAGCCGCTCGGCCTGCTGCTGCGGCGGCAGCGCGTCGACAATCTCCCGCTCCACTTCAGACAGCTTCTCCGTCGTGCCGTCCACCTTGTCGCCGGGCACGCGGATCTTGTGGCCGACTATTTCGTTGGGGAGACTTTGCGCGGCAATCGGTGTGGCGGGCAATAGAGCCGCAAGCGTCAGGGCACGCAGGATTGCACTCATGGGGAGCCGCCTCGACATCCTGCAAGCCTGATGCCTGCGCTATTGCCGCGACGGGGATCCGGCGTCATTCCGGCGGTGATGCGTTTTGCGACAGCGATGACAGTTCTGTACTCAGAGGGAATCGCCGCGATTGTGGGCGGCGATGGGCTGCTTACCTGAGCCTGTGGTTTTGCCCTTATGTAATAAACCTTGCCGCAGTTTTCACATCGGCGCGGACTGCGGACACCGTGGTCAGTCCGGCGCTGCTCTACCTGCGGCGGAAGTTTCCGGCCGTGGAGGCCGTGCAGGTCCTCGCCACGCGCGGTATCGATCGGATGGCCCGGGAGGGCGTCAGGCTGGTCAGCGCAGATCGGTTCCTTTCGGAGTTGGTGATCTGAGGGGATCGTCCGCGGAGTCCGCCGAAACAGCGGTTACACTACCGCGCCAAGGGGGTGCGATGTTCGATCGCCTTACCGTCGATGTCCGCCACGCGTGCCGCCAGATTCGCCGCGCGCCCGGGTTCGCCATTGCCGTCGTCACCACACTGGCGCTGACCATTGGCGCGAACACCGCGCTGTTCAGCCTGTTCAACGCCATCGTCCTGCGCACGCTTCCCGTGAGGGATCCCTCCGGCGTGGTGCTCCTGCAGGCCACGGATGCGAAGGGCCAGAACCGGCCGATCTACTACCGTACCTATCGGGAACTGGCGGCGCTGCCGGTGTTCGAGACCCTGACGCTGTATTCGGGCGGTGGCGTGCTCCAGACCGAGGCACGCGGCGTTCGCAGCGAGGGCGGCATCGAGGCCGTGACGCCCGGGTTCCACGAGTCTCTTGGGCTGCGCCCGTTTCTGGGCCGCTTCTTCACGACCGAGGACTTCGCCGAGGAGGGCATGGGGCCGCCGGTGGCGGTCATCAGCCATCGCTTCTGGGTCAGGTTCTATGGCGCCGACCCCAAGGCCATCGGCGAACGCTTGCTGGTCAGTGGCGAGCCGCTGACGGTGATTGGCGTGACGCCGCCGGAATTCAACGGCTTCTACGTGGATGGTGGCTTCGGCTTCGCCGTGCCGATGTCGGTATTGAACCGCCAGCTCGGCACCGATCCGAAGCGCCCTATGCGCGGCCTCAACGGCGTGGCGCGGCTTGCGCCGGGCGTATCGCTCGAGCAGGCCCGCGCCGCTGTGGAAGCGGCGTGGCTGTCGCTGCGAGTGAATGCGGTGCCGGCGGGCCTTAGTGCCACCGAGACGGCCGAGATTGCCACGCACCGGATCGAGGTGGAGTCGCTGGCGTCCGGCTTCTCGTCGCTTCGCACCCGGTACCGCGAGCCGCTGACCATTCTCGTGGGCCTCACCGTGTTGCTCGTGGTCATCGGGTGCCTCAACCTCTCCGGGTTGTTGCTGGCCCGCACCGCTGCCCGCGATCAGCAGTTCGCGCTCTGCCTCGCGCTGGGCGCCTCGCGCGGCCGATTCGTGCAGCAGGTCCTGGTGGAAAGCGTGCTGCTGTCGCTGGCCGGCACCGCGGTCGCGCTGCCCATAGCCTGGTGGGCATCGTCGTCGCTCGCACACCTGATCTGGCAGAGCGCCACCCCACTGTCGCTGCAGGTGACGCCCGACGCGCGGGTGCTGACCCTGACGGCGCTGATGTCGCTCGCCACCGGCGTGATGGTGGGACTACTGCCCGCCCTTCGCGCGGCACGCAGCCGCCAGCTGGGTCTCCGCAGCGAGCGGACTACCACCCAAGCGGTGGGCTCCTGGAGCCGCGTGATGTTGGTGATGCAGGTGGCTCTCTCGCTGGTGTTGCTGGTCGGCGCTGGTCTGTTCACGGCAAGCCTTGCGAACCTGCGCAACATCGACGTGGGGTTCGAGTCGAAGGGCGCGCGCTGGTCCCGGTTGTTTGCGGTCCCCGGCGGTTACAGAAACCAGGATGACGCGACCTACTACCCTGAGCTGATCCGGCAGGTCGAGGCCCTTCCACAAATCCGATCGGCGGCGGCGTCGTCCATGTTTCCGACTTTTTTCGGCCTGGCGGGTTTTCTTCAGACGCAGGTCATGGCGCGCAGCGGTGAGGCGACCGACGGACCGGCGGCCGACGGGTTGATGGAGAGCGTGACGCCACGCTTCTTCGAAACCGCCGGCATTCCGCTGCGCCGAGGGCGCGACTTCATGTGGACCGATGCCGGCAACATCGCGGGCGTGACGATCGTGAACCAGGCGCTTGCCGACACGCTGTTTCCTGGCGGCGATCCCATCGGACAGCACATTCGCATCGGTGCGGATCCGAGGCGCGCGACGCTCGAGGTGGTGGGACTCGTGAGCGACGCCAGCATCGGTGACCTTCGCACCCCGCACGTGCCCGTGGCGTTCCGCCCACGCTTGCAGGAGCAGGCGCGCGCGCCGGTGCTCAACTTTCGTTTCGAAGGGGATCCGGCCGCGGCCGACGCCGCTGTCCGGCAGGTGATCGCCGGTCTCGGCCACGAGTACCCGCGGCGCTTCTACTCGCTGGAGGAGCAGGTCGAGATCGCGCTGCTCCAGGAACGCCTCCTGGCGGGCACATCGGGTTTCTTCGGCGGCTTGGCGGTGCTGCTCGCTTTTGTCGGCCTGTATGGTCTTCTCTCGTACGCGATGTCACGACGGACGAGGGAGATTGGTGTGCGCATGGCGCTCGGCGCATCGCGGGGTCAGGTTCTCCGCATGGTCATGCGGGAGGGCGTGCTACTGACGTTGGTGGGCGTGGCCATTGGCATTCCCTGCGCCCTCGCCGCCAGCCGCGTCACGGCGTCCATGTTGTTCGGCCTCGAGCCCGGCGATCCGGCGGTGGTGGCCGCGGCCGCCGTGTTTTTCGTGGCGATCGGCAGCCTCGCCGGTCTGTGGCCCGCGCGGCGTGCTGCTGGCGTGAACCCCACCGACGCGCTGCGCAGCGAGTGAGGAACGTCGATAGATCAACGTCTAATGGGTCATATATTACACTAAATATCGATTAGTGTATATTTTATGACTCTATATGACCAGGACTTCGCCGTCGCTTCTGCCTCGCCTTCGCCGCCTGCTGGAGCAGGTGGGCGGCAACCTGAAGCTCGCACGCCTCCGCCGGAAGTACTCGGCCGAGACCGTTGCGCAGCGCGCCGGCGTGTCGCGCAAAACGCTGTACCGAGTGGAGCAGGGTAACCCCGCGGTGGCACTCGGGATCTACGCGCGAGTGCTGCAGGCGCTGCGGCTCGAGCAGGATCTGGCACGGTTGGCGTCAGACGATGATCTGGGGCGCAAGCTCCAGGATGCCGCGCTGGTCGCCAGACAACGCGCTCCGCGACGCAAAGGCACCGCGTGATGGCCCGACTGAGCGGGCCAAGTTTCTAAACCCTTGCCCCTGACGCCGTTCAGGATTACGTTCTCCTCATGCTCGTGGACCTGCGCGTAAACGGTGGCCGGCACACGGTCGAGGTCGATCCCTCGACACCGCTCTTGTATGTGCTGAGCGACGAGCTGGCGCTCAACGGCCCCAAGTTCGGCTGCGGCCTCGGCCAGTGCGGCGCCTGCACCGTCATCGTCAAGGGTCAGGCGATCCGCTCGTGCGTGACGCCGGTGAACGCGGTGGCCGGCGTCGAGATCACCACGCTCGAAGGCCTCGGTACACCCGAGAAACCGCATCCCATCCAGCAGGCGTTCATCGATGAGCAGGCCGCGCAGTGCGGATTCTGCCTGAGCGGCGTCATCCTCACCGCCAAGGCGCTCGTCGATCGCACGCCGAAGCCGACCGACGAACAGATTCAGCAGGCGCTGTCGGGCGTGCTGTGCCGCTGCTTCGCCCACGCGCGGATGATCGCCGCGGTGAAGCGCTATGCGGAAGGGAGGAGGGCATGAGCGCCATCTCCCGCCGCGACGTGCTCAAGGGCACCGGCGCGCTGGTCGTGTCGTTCGCGCTCACGCCGGGCGAGGTGTTCGGCCAGGCCCTCGCGACCTTAGTCGGTGATCCGTCAAAGGACGTCGACGGC
>MELE01000169.1:0-10674 GCA_001768615.1 Acidobacteria bacterium RIFCSPLOWO2_12_FULL_67_14b
GCCAGCCGATCTTCTTGCCCTGCGCGCGGCTGCGGGCTTCGAACCGGACGGGCAGTTCCAGAATCTGATGCCCGGCGCGCAAGCCAGCCGATCTTCTTGCCCTGCGCGCGGCTGCGGGCTTCGAACCGGACGGGCAGTTCCAGAATCTGATGCCCGGCGCGCAACAGCTTCGCCGAGATCTCGGGCTCGATGTCGAAGCGGTTGCACTCGAGGTGCAGCGAGCGCGCGATGTCGGTCGTCATCACTTTGTAGCAGGTCTCCATGTCGGTGAGCCGGCCGCCGAAGAGGATGTTGGTCACGCCGGTGAGCACCTGGTTGGCGAGGACCGAGAGCCACGGCGCGTCGGGACGCCCCGCCAGAAACCGCGAGCCGTAGACGACCTGCGCCCGGCCCGACAGGATGGGACGCACGAGCTCCGCCAGCTGCGCCGGATCGAGCTCGAGGTCCGCATCCTGGATCGCCACGATGGTCCCGGCCGCCTGTGCGAATCCGATGCGAATCGCGCTGCCCTTGCCGCCGTTACTCGCCGCGTGGATGATGCGCAGTTCCGGGCGCGCCGGGATCCGATCGAGGACCTCGCGCGTGCCGTCGGTGGATCCGTCGTTCACTACGAGGATCTCGCGCGGCGCCGGCAGATCGATGGCGATCAGCCGTTCGACGACCTCCACCACCGTGCGCGCTTCGTTGAAAACGGGAACGACGATCGACAGCAGGTCGGACAAGGGTCAGGGGGTCACTCGGTAACGACCGCGGCCGGAGTGCTGCGGTCGATCTTGCGCGCCGGCACCCCGGCGTAGATGGCGTTGCCGTCGAGCTTCGAGCCCTTCAGCACGACGCTCAACGCGCCGATCTGGCATTTCTCGCCGGCTTCCACGTTGATGCCCACCATGCTCCCGAGGCCGACGGTCACAAACCGCGACAGGCGGACCGGACCGGTCTTCACCAGCCCGCCTTCCACAGTATGGCCCGAGAGGTGCACGTTTTCGCCGATCACGACGCCGTCGCCGAACTCCAGCATGTTGTGATCCGAGATCGACAGGCTGTTGATGTGCACGCCGCGCCCGATGCGCGCGCCGTTCCAGCGCAGGTACCACGTCCACAGCGGTGACGCGCGGAAGAACGTGCCCACCAGCACCCGCACGACGTGCGTCGAAATCATGTAGCGCGACCAGTCGAGCAGCGGCCACTCGAGATCGCGCAGCTTCCACATGCCGTTCGGCGCCGTCCGCCAGCCGCACACCCGGGTCGACAGAGCCGACAGGGCCACCAGCGCGACCGAGAACACCAGGTACGCCGGCACCAGGGTGGTGGCCACGATCGCCGGCCGCAGCAGCGGGAAGTCCGGGATCGCCCAGGTGAGCGTCCAGGTCCAGAAGTAGAAGGCCGGCAGCACCGACAGGCCGAAGACGAGGCTCTCGACGATGAAGATGGAGACGACGGTCCAGATGACGCGGCCGGCTTGCGCGGGGGTCACGGCGGAGAAGGTACCATAAGGGACGGGAAATGAGAGACCCTCTGGTACTGGTGCCCGGCATCGACGGCACGGGCCTGCTGTTCTACCGGCAGGTGCCGCTGCTCGAGCGCCGCTACGCGGTGACCACGACGCGCCTGCGGGACGAGGCGTCGCGGATGGACGACCTCGTGGCCGATCTGCACCTCGCGATCGCGGAGGCCTCGCCCGACGGGCGGCCCGTCACGCTGGTCGGCGAGTCGTTTGGCGGCGCGCTGACCCTCAGCTATGCCCTGGCGCATCCCGAGCGCGTCGGCCGGCTGGTGATCCTCAACTCGTTCGCCCACTTCGCCTCGCCGTCGCGACTGTGGCTCGGGTATCACCTGGTCCGGGCCACGCCGTGGGGAATGATGGGCCTGTTGCGCCAGATCGGAGCGCGCCGGATGCACTCGCCCCAGACCAGCCGCGACGAGATCCAGCGCTTTCACGATCTGATGCGCGGGACGACGCGCGAGGGTTACCTGTCGCGCATGAAGATCCTGCGCGACTACGACATCCGCCATCAGCTGAAGTCGATCGCCGCCCCCGCGCTCTTCCTCGCCGCCGACCGCGATCACCTGGTGCCTTCGGTTGAACAGGCGCGGCTGATGCAATCCCTCACGCCCGGATCGACCATGCGGGTCCTCGAAGGGCACGGGCACAGCTGCCTGGTGGCGCCCGACATGGACCTGTCGGTGATCCTGGACGAATGGACCGCCCGTGAACATCGTTAGCCTCGCGCAAAACCTGCCGGGGCCGGTGGCGGTGTCGCGCCTGGTGGCCTCGGGCGCGCGCGCGATCAAGGTCGAGGCGCCCTGGGGCGATCACCTCGCGGGCCTGTGCAAGCCCTGGTACGACGAGCTGCACGCCGGCGTTCGCGTCGAGCGCCTGGATCTCAAGTCTCCCGGCGGCATGCAGACGATGAAGGCGCTGCTGGCCACGGCCGACGTCTTTCTCGCGAGCCAGCGGCCGTCCGCCCTCGCGCGGCTCGGCCTCGATCCGGACTCGCTCGCGCGCGAGCTCCCCGCGCTGCGCCACCTGAACATCGTCGGCGATACCGCGAACCCCGAGGAGCCGGGCCACGATCTGAGCTACCAGGCGCGAGCGGGACTGGTGCAGGACGCCATGCCGGCAACGCTGCTCGCGGACATGATCGGCGCCGACCGCGCGTACGCGGCCGTGCTCGCGCTCATGCACGACGCGCCCGGCGCCCGCCGCATGGTCGGCCTCTACGATGCCGTGCACGACGTGGCCGCGCCGCTCCGGCACGGATTGACGCGGCCGGGCGGGCCGTTGGGCGGCGGCAATCCCTGTTACGGCGTCTACGCCGCGCGCGAGGGCATGGTGGCAATCGCCGCGCTCGAGCCGCACTTCCGGGCGCGGCTCTACGACGCGCTCGGGCTGGCCGACGGCAGCGATCTGTCGGTCGCCATGCTCACCCGCACCGCGGCGGACTGGGAGCGGTGGGCGGCGCAACTCGACATTCCGCTGGTGAAAGTGCCTGACACCGGCGCATGATCAGGCCGGTGTCAGACACTGTGTTGTCCGCGGCTCACCGCCTCGCCTCCGCGTATCTCGAGCAGGCATCAACGCGACACGTCGGCGGGCAATCCACGCGCGACGAGCTGCTGAAGGCGCTCGGCGGACCGCTGCCGATCGGCGGCAGCGACCCGGTCGAGGTGATCGACCGGCTCGTGCGGGACGCCGACCCCGGGATCGTGGCGAGCATCGGACCGCGCTACTTCGGCTTCGTCACCGGCGGCGCCGTGCCGGTGACGGTGGCCGCGGACTGGATCGCCAGCGCCTGGGATCAGAACCCCGGTCTCTACGTCCTCTCGCCCGCCGTGGCCGTCATCGAAGACGTGGTCGCGGGATGGCTGATCGAGTTGCTCGGGCTGCCGCCCAACGCGGGCGTCGGCTTCGTGACCGGCTGCCACATGGCGAACTTCACGTGCCTCGCCGCCGCGCGTCACGAAGTGCTCCGCCGCGCGGGATGGAACGTCGAGACGCACGGGCTGCAACGCGCGCCGCGCGTGCGGATCCTGGTGGGCGGCGAGGTCCATGTGTCGGCGGTGGGGGCGCTGCGGTTCCTGGGCTTCGGCGCCGAGGAACTCGAGTCGGTCCCGGTCGACGGCCAGGGGCGGATGCGCGCCGACGCGCTGCAGGCCGCGCTCGGCGCGGGCGACGGCCCGACGATCGTGTGCGCGCAGGCCGGTAACGTCAGCACCGGCGCCAGCGATCCGGTGGACGCCATCGTGTCGATCGCCCACGCCAGGAATGCCTGGGTGCACGTCGACGGGGCCTTCGGCCTGTGGGCCGCGGCCGTGCCGGAGCTGCGATCGCAAGTGCACGGCATCGAGCGCGCCGATTCGTGGGCCACCGACGCGCACAAGTGGCTCAACGTGCCCTACGATTCCGGCCTGGCGATGGTCGCCGACCCGGCGCCGCATCGGGCGGCGATGGGCTTGAGGGCCTCGTACCTCCAGCGCGGCACGGACGAGGAACGCATCGGCATGGACTGGGTGCCCGAATCGTCGCGCCGCGCGCGCGTGATCCCGCTCTACGCGCTGATCCGGACGCTCGGCCGCGACGGCATCGCCGGCCTGATCCGCCGCAACTGCGCGCAGGCGCGCCGCATGGCGGCACGTCTCGCGCGCGCGCCCGGCGTGACGATCCTCAACGAGGTCGTGCTCAACCAGGTGCTCGTGCAGTTCGCGGGCGAAAATGGGACGGGAAGCGACGACATGACGCGCGACGTGATCGCCCGCGTCCAGGCCGAGGGCACGTGCTGGGCCGGCGGCGCGGTCTGGCAGGGAAGACACGCCATGCGGATCTCGGTGTCGAACTGGTCGACGACCGACGCCGACATCGACCGCTCGGCCGACGCGATGGTCGCGTGCTACAACGCTAGGGTTTCCTGACGGGCGCCTTCTTGGGGGCCGGCCCCGGCCTGAACTCCAGCATCACGTTGCTGATGGTCGCAATCGGCCGCCCCGCGGCGCTGTAGGCATCGACGCCGTCGGGACGCACCACCGACAACTTCTCGCCGAGAATCGAGACCTGATCGCCCACGCCTTCGGGCAGGGTCAGCGTGATGGGCTCGGCGCCGGCGGGCGCCACGGCCTTCATGCCGCCGGGACCCGCCCCGCCGCCAATGCGATCGAACAGGTCCTTGAGAGTGCGGAACTCACTCTGCACGACGGCGCGATCGATCAGCGTGTTGTCCATCGACAGTACGCCGACCGTGGCCGTGTACTTACGATACGCCTGCTTGGCCTTGACCAGCTCCTCCGAGTAGGTGTGACGATTGTGCAGGTCGAACGTCATCGTGATGGGGCCGCGATGCGGGGGAATGGTGATGAGAACCCCGTCTTTGGGCTCGCGCCCCGTGAGCACATCGCAGAACCGGCGGGCCGTCGCGACGCCGACCCCGAGCTCGGAGGGACATCGCCACTCGGCCTCGATCTTCGCGACCACAGGGGCGGGCGCCTTCTTCGCGGTCTTCGTGGGAGTTTTCCGGGGAGTGGTCTTTCGCGTCTGGGCGTCGAGGCTCGACCCGAGAAGCAGGGTTGCACACAGAAGGGCCCACACCACTCGCATGCTCACAGTATAGCGTCCGTACCGGAGCCTCCGGCAGGGAGCTTGCTTGTCTACGTCGTTGGACCTGCGCCCGTCAGGTTGATGTCTCATATGGTTCGCGTGAGTCAGTCGTTGTCAGGCGAGCCAATGCGATTCGGTTGTTTGTAAGCCCTGCTCCATCCAAATTCTTGTTTAGGCGCGAACGGATTATCGGAGGAAAACAGCAATGAACCGAGTAAGAGTGTGGCTTGCTACCGCCGTGCTGGCGGTAGTCGCAGTGCTGCCTGCCGCGGCGCAGGTGCAGACGGGATCCATCCTGGTCCGAGTGACCGACGAGCAAGGCGGGGCGGTGCCCGGCGTGGCCGTCACGATCACGAGCCCGGTCCTGGTGTCGGGCACGATGGCCGGCGTGACCGACAGCGGCGGCGTCAATCGCTTCCCGTCGCTGCCGCCCGGGACCTACTCCGTCAAGATCGAACTCCAGGGCTTCCGCACGGTGATCCGCGAGGGCGTCGCGGTGCAGGTCGGTGCGACGGTGCCCCTGGACATGTCGCTGCGCGTCGCGACGGTGGCCGAAACGGTCACGGTCACGGGCACATCCCCGGTCGTGGATACGACCAGCGCCAACACCAGCGTGAACCTGAGCGAACAGTTGCTGCAGGGCACGCCGGGCGGGCGCGACATCTGGGCGCTCGTGGAATACAAGGTGCCGAGCCTGTTGATCACGCGGCCGGACGTGGGCGGCACTTCGGGGGGCCTGCAGGGTGTGTTCAACGCCCGCGGCACCACCAGCGCGCAGAACTCGAGCTACCTCAACGGCATCAACGTCGGTGATCCCGCGGCGATCGGCGCGGCGGGCTTCTACTACGACTTCGATGCGTTCGACGACATCCAGGTCTCGACCGGCGCGCATGACATCACAGTGCCGACGAGCGGCGTGTTCCTGAACATGGTGACCAAGAGCGGCGGCGAGCAATGGCGGGGCCGCGTCACCACGGCGTGGCTGGGCGACGCCACGCAGACGCAGAACATCGACGACAACCTGCTGCGCTACGGCTTCCGCCCGGAAACCAACGCCGTCGACTTCGTGTCGGACGTCAACATCAGCGGCGGCGGGCCGATCATCGCGCGGAAGCTGCGCATGTTCGCGTCGTTCCGCGACTGGCGGGTGCACGTCAACGTGCCGGCGGCGTTTTCGACGCTGGTGCTCGACCGGACGGACATCACCTCGGGCCTGATCAACGCCAACTATCAGGTGAACGACTCGAACCGGCTCACGGGCCTCTATTCCCGTCAGTACTACAAGAAGCCGAATCGTTTCCTGGCGGGGTCGGCCTCGCTCGTGCAGGAATCGACCAGCAACGAAGACGATGTGTTCGACATCTACCAGGTGCTGTGGAACTCGGTACTGACGCAGCGCCTGTTCATCGACGCGCGGCTGGGCCTCAACAAGATCGCGTTCCCGACCTACCAGAACGGCTCAGGACAGACACTGCTCGATACGGCCACCGGCATCCGCACGCGGAACTTCACCGCCGACACCGAGCGATTCCGCAACCGCTACCAGGCCAACGCCACCGCGCAGTACTACGTCGACCAGGCGCTCGGCGGCCGCCACGAGTTCAAGTTCGGCTTCGATAACGCTCACTCCCCTGTCGAGGTGCGCACCCGCCGCGTGGACGACCTGGAGCTCACCTACAGCAGCGCGACGGGCCGCAGCCAGAACGTCACGTTGTTTGCCACGCCGTTCTTCACGAAGACGTCGGTGGACGTCATGGCCCTGTATTTCCAGGACAGCTATGCGATCAAGCGGCTCACGCTCACGGGCGGGGTGCGCTGGGAACGGCTCGAGGGCTACCTGCCCGAGCAGAGCAGCCCGGCCAGCCGCTGGTTCCCGTCGCTGACGCGCACGTTCCCTGAGCAGCGGGACGTGGTGAAGTGGACCACGACCGGGCCTCGCCTGAGCGCGGCGTTCGATCTGAGTGGGAACGGCAAGACCGCCATCAAGGGCTCCGCGGGCCGCTACTACTACATCATCACCACCGGCGGCGTGCTCGACACCGTCAATCCCAACTCGAACTACTCCCAGCAGTTCGCGTGGAACGACGTGAACGGCGATCGCGTGTTCCAGAACGGCGAGCAGACCGGCACACCGGTCATCTCCCAGGCCAACCTCAGCGTGATTTCGTGGGACCCGGACTATCGGCGGCCGTACACCGACGAGTTCACTGGCGGCGTCGACCACGAGCTGTTTACGGCGCTGCGCCTGAGCGTCAACTACACCTACCGGCGTGAGAAGGACCCGCAGGCGACCTCGAACCCTGCAAACCCGTTCGAGTCCACGCTCACCACCCGTGCCGATAACGGCCGCGACGGCGTCGCCGGCACGGCGGATGACGGGACGTTCCAGTTCCACAACCGGGTGTCGCCAACCAACCTGGTGTACCTGACCAACGACCGCAACTTCCTGCAGACCTACAAAGGCCTGGAGATCACCGCGACGAAACGGTTCTTCAACCGGTGGCAGGTGCTGGCGGGCTACACCTACAGCCAGACGCGGCAACAGGGCCTGAGCGTGAACGCCAACCCCAACGTGTTCATCAACACCGACGGGCCGGTTACGGGACAACTGGGCGATCGGCCGCACGGGTTCAAGCTCACCGGCAGCTACATCCTGCCCTTCTACGAGATCGGCCTCGCCGGCAACCTCAACGGCCAGAGCGGTATTGCCCTCACGCGGCAGGTCTCGACGCCGCTCAGCGTCGGCGGCAACACCACCGTCAACGTCGAGCCGCTCGGCTCGTACCGGCTCGATCGCCGGACGGTCGCCGACCTGCGGGTGTTCAAGACCGCGCGCTTCGGCGATCGGTCGCTCGAAGTCTCGGTCGACTTCAACAACATCGCCAACGCCAACACCGTCTGGGACGCGCGGACGCTGAGCGGCACGATCAACCTGCGGCAGGACGGCAACCCGGCCGGCACCATCAACACCGTGCCGCAGTTCGGCTCGCCGGCCCAGGTCTACGGGCCGCGGAACATCCGCTTCAACGCGGCCTTCCGATTCTAGAGTTCAAGAGCCACAGGAGATCAGGAGAAAAAATATTCTCCTGATCTCTTGGTCTCCTGTCTTGAACTTCGCTCCTGAGCTCACTCATCGAAGTCGTGCGAGTGCGTCGGCCCTGACGGGGCGATGCCGCCTCTCAGCTTCAGCAGCTCCAGGAATTCCATGCGCGTGCGCGCCTGATCGCGGAACGCGCCCAGCATGGCGCTCGTGATCGTGTAGGAGTTCTGCTTTTCCACCCCCCGCATCGCCATGCACAGGTGCGTGCCTTCGCAGACGACGGCGACGCCGAGCGGCTTGATCTTCTCCGTGATCGTCTCCGCGATCTGGTTCGTCATCCGCTCCTGCAGCTGCAGCCGCCGCGCGAAGATGTCGACCAGCCGCGGGATCTTGCTGAGGCCGATCACTTTCTTGTTCGGGATGTAGGCGACGTGGCACTTGCCGAAGAACGGCAGCAGGTGGTGCTCGCATAGACTGTAGAAGTCGATGTCGCGGACGATCACCATCTCGTTATAATCGACGCTGAACAACGCGCCGTTCAGCACGTCATCGATGTCAGCCTGGTAGCCGCTCGTGAGAAACTTCAGCGCCTTGTCGACCCGTCGCGGCGTCTTGACCAGCCCCTCGCGGTCCGGGTCTTCGCCCAGCTCGATCAGCAGCCGCTGGATGAGATCCTGCATCACGGCATTGTATATCGCGGCCCTGGGGGCTTCCGTGGGCGCGCAGGCCGGCGACGATGCCGAGGCGCTGTACCAGGATCGCGAAAACCCGGCAAGCGCGCGGCAAGCCACCGATATCTGGGCGGCACGGCTCACGGCGAACCCCCGGGACTTCGCATCGGCGTGGAAGCTCGCGCAAGGCCGCTACTGGCTGGGCACCAACGGCCTGCCCGAGCCGCAGCGCAAGGCGGCGCTCGAATCCGGCATCGAAGCCGGGCGCGCGGCCATCGCCCTCGAGCCGAAGCGGCCCGAGGGGCACTTCTGGCTCGCCGCCAACATGGGCGCCCTCGCCGAGTCGTTCGGGCTGCGGCAGGGGATCCGGTACCGCGGCCAGATCCGCGATGCGCTAGAGATGACGCTGAAGCTCGATCCGGCGTTCCTGCAGGGATCCGCCGACCGCGCGCTCGGCCGCTGGTACTTCAAGGTGCCGGGCCTGTTCGGCGGCAGCAACCGGAAGTCAGAGGAGCATCTGCGGAAGGCGCTCACCTACAACCCACAGAGCGTGATCTCCCACATCTTCCTCGCCGACACGCTCGCCGACATGGGACGGAAGGACGAAGCGCGCAAGGAATACCAGGCGGCGATCGACGCGCCGTTCCATCCGGACTGGATCCCGGAGGACAAGCGCTTCAAGGAACAGGCGAAGCGATTCCTGCAGCAGCTGTCCCGCTGACACCGACGTCGCCACTAACGGACGTCACTTCGAGTAGTCGTAAAAGCCTTTGCCCGACTTCTTCCCCAGGTGCCCCGCCAGCACCATCCGCTTCAGCAGCGGCGGCGGCGCAAAGCGCGACTCGCGGAACTCGTCGAACATGATGTTCGCGATGTAGTACGTCGTGTCGAGGCCCACGAAGTCGAGCAGGGTGAACGGCCCCATCGGGTAGCCGCACCCGAGCTTCATGCCGTTGTCGATGTCCTCAACGGTGCCGAGACCCTCTTCGTGGCAGCGGATCGCATCCAGCAGGTAGGGCACGAGCAGGCGATTGACGATGAAGCCGCCGCGATCCGGCGCGGCGATCGGCTCCTTGCCAATCGCCTTCGCAAACCCATACAGCGCGTCGAAGGTTTCCTGGCTCGTCGACAGGGCGCGGACGACCTCCACCAGCTTCATCAGCGGGACGGGATTGAAGAAGTGGAGTCCGCCGACCTTGTCGGGCCGCTTGGTGGCCGCGGCCAGCTCGGTGATGCAGAGCGATGAGGTGTTCGACGCGATCAGGCAGTGCGGGCCGATCACGGCTTCGAGCTGCGCGTACGCCTGCTTCTTGATCTCCACGTTCTCGACGATGGCCTCGATGATGAGATCGCAGTCCTTGAGGTCCGCGTACTTCGTCGTTCCCGTCAGGTTGCCGAGCACGGTCGCCTTCTGCTCGGCGGTGACCTTGCCCTTCTCGATGCCGCCGGTCAGGAACTTCTCGATGCGGCCGAGGCCCTTCTTGAGGACCTCTTCGTTGACCTCGAGCGAATAGGTCTTGAAGCCCGCCGCCGCCGACACCTGCGCGATGCCCGCGCCCATCAGGCCGCAACCCAACACGCCTACTGTCTTAATCGCCATCTCTTTCCCTTCTCCATCAAAGGAGGACTCGGGACTTCGTCCCTCGTAAGAGTCGGCAGGTTCCCTGCCTCCTCGGACTCCTCGCTTCCGCTCGTCGTGGGAGTCGCGCCTCCGGCGCTCCTTGGACGCAGATGCTTCGCTGCCTATTTTCCCTCAATCCCACGAGCGCCGAAGGCGCGAGTCCCAGGAGGCCGCGTCAGCGCCGACTCCCAGGAGCGAAGCGACCCCCACGAGCGCCGAAGGCGCGAGTCCCAGGATGGCCGCGTCAGCGGCC
>MELE01000169.1:10683-19093 GCA_001768615.1 Acidobacteria bacterium RIFCSPLOWO2_12_FULL_67_14b
CGCAATACCCTGGCCGCCGCCGATGCAGGCCGAGGCGACACCATACTTCTTGCCCCGCCGACGCAGTTCCAGCAGCAGCGTCAGCAGCAGGCGCGCGCCGCTGGCGCCCAGCGGGTGGCCCAGCGCAATCGCGCCGCCGTTGACGTTGACCCGGTCGCGATCGAGGCCCAGCTCCTTCTCGCACGCCAGGTACTGGGGCGCGAACGCTTCGTTGATTTCGATGAGGTCCAGGTCGCCGAGCGACAGGTTGGCCCGCTCCAACGCCTTGCGGATCGCCGGCGCCGGGCCCATGCCCATCAGCGCCGGGTCGACGCCCACGGCCGCCCACGACACGATGCGGCCGAGCGGCTTGAGGCCGCGCGACTTGACCGCATCCTCACCCGCAATCACCAGCGCCGCAGCGCCGTCGACGATGCCGCTGGCGTTGCCCGCCGTCACGACGCCGTCCTTCTTGAACGCCGCCGGCAGCTTCGCCAGGATCTCCATCGTCGTCTCCGGACGCATGTGATCGTCCTGCTCGACGAGGGTCACGCCCTTGCGGGTCTTCACCTCGACCGGGACCACTTCCTCTTTCATGATCCCCGATGTCCAGGCCTGGTGCGCGAGCTGCTGGCTGCGAAGCGCGTAGACGTCGGAGTCATGGCGGGTGATGCCGTACTTCTCGGCGCAGTTTTCCGCGGTGATCGCCATCGAGCACCCGGCGTACGGATCCGTGAGGCCCTCCCACAGCCAGTCTTCGAGCTTGCCCTGCCCCAGCTTCAGCCCCGAGCGGGCACCGCGGATGATGTGCGGCACCTGGCTCATGTTCTCCATGCCGCCGGCCAGCACCATGCCCGCTTCGCCAAGCTGGATGTACTGGGCGCCGTTCAGGACGGCCTGAATGCCGGAGCCGCAGAGCCGGTTCACCGTCAGCGCCGGGACCTCGACCGGCACGCCGGCCTTGAGCCCGACGTGCCGCGCGCCGTAGTGGGCGTCGACGCTGCTCTGCTGCACGTTACCCATCACGACGTGATCGATCCACTCGGGCCTGGTGCCCGTGCGGGCGAACGCGCCCTTCGAGGCGATGACCGCCAGGTCGATCGCCGAGAAATCCCTCAGCGCGCCGACATGCTGCGTCATCGGCGTGCGTGCGCCACCGACGATAAAGACTTGTTTCGGCATAAATACCTGTTTCTTGTCAGCCTTCAGCCTTCAGCCTTCAGCCGTCAGCCGTCAGCCGTCGGCCTTCACTTCTGTATTCGCTTTGCAATCCAATCGCCGACTTCTCGGGTACCGAGTGTGCCACCGATGTCGGTGGTCGTTTGATTCTGCGCGACCGCCGCTTCGACCGCCCGCTCGATCGCCTTGGCTTCCTCGACCGCGCCGAGCGTGTCGAGCATCAGCGCCGCCGACAGGATCGCGCCGATCGGGTTCGCCACATTCTTGCCGGCCAGCGGCGGCGCCGAGCCGTGCACCGGCTCAAACAGCGACGTGCGGCCGGGATGGATGTTCCCCGACGCCGCCATGCCGAGCCCGCCCTGCAGCGCCCCGCCGATGTCGGTGACGATGTCGCCGAACAGGTTGTTGGTGACGATCACCTGATACTGGCCGGGGTCCTTCACGAGGAACATCGCCAGCGCGTCGATGTACTGGTGGGTGGCGCTGATGCCGGGATACTGCGCCGACGCCTCCTTGAACACCCGCTGCCACAGCGCGTGCCCGTGCGGCATGGCGTTGCTCTTGTCGGCCATGCAGACCTTCGTCAGTCCGTTCGTCTTCGCGAATTCAAATGCGTGACGAATGATCCGGTGTACGCCCTTGTAGGTGTTGATCTCTTCCTGAATCGCGACTTCGTCGGTCGTGCCCGCCTTGACCCGCCCGCCGATGCCAACGTAGACGCCCTCGGTGTTCTCGCGAAACACGACGAAGTTGATGTCTTTCCGTCCGCGGTCCTTGAGCGGGCATAACCGATCGTCGAGCAGGCGCACCGGCCGGTAGTTCACGTAGAGATCGAGCTCGAAGCGCGTGCCGAGCAGGATGTCGCGCGCGTGGCGGTTGTCGGGGACGCGCGGGTCGCCAAGCGCGCCGACGAAGATCGCCTGGAACTGGTCGCGCAGCATCTGGTAGCCGTTGGCGGGCAGCGTCTCGCCGGTAGCCAGGTAATGGTCGGCGCTCCACGGCAGCGGCACGAGCTCGAGACGGCGGCCGAAAACGGCTCCGGCGGCCTCGAGCACCTTCACCGCTTCGGCGGTGACGTCCCTGCCGATGCCGTCGCCTGGAATCACCGCAATGCGCATTTTTCTGAACCCCGGGCCCAGGCCGCCGATGATATCAAACGATTGTTCAAATTTGGGCGGAAAACTGTAAAAGAGGAGTGAATCCGTGGGCCATTTCGTCCCAACAAAGTGGCAATTAGCCGCGAGAATCTGTGCATTCGCCACACTTTCGCCCCTTTACTGGACTACTATCAAGGGGCGGTGGTGACCCCACCGAACTGAACGTTTGTGTTGTGTTCCCGTTGTCGTTCTTCAAGGAGACAGAAATCTATGCGTAATCGTACGAGCGCCATGTTCGTGGCTCTCTGCTTCCTCTTCGCGGGCCTCGCGTCCGCGCAGGTCAGTAATACCGGCACGGTGACGGTCGTGGTCACCGACGCGGATGGCGGCCGGCTGCCCGGCGTCACCGTCACTGCGTCGGCGGTCGACACGATCACCAAGCGCACGGTGGTCACCGACGCGACAGGCGTCGCCACCATCGAGGCGCTGGCGCCCTCGTCCCAGTACACGATCACCGTGCAGCTCCAGGGCTTCCGGGATCAGGAACGCACGCAGATCCTCGTTCGCTCCGGCCAGACGGCGTCGCTCAACGTCTCGCTGCAGCTTGCGGGGGTCACGGAAGCCGTCCAGGTGACCGCGGCCACCCCGCTCGTGGACACGCGCAGCGCGACCACCGGGCAGGACATCACCCTGCAGCTGACCGAATCGCTGCCGACGGGCCGCAGCTACCAGAGCTACCTGCAGCTGGTGCCGGGCGTGCTGCCTGACGACCAGACCTCAAGCGGCAACCCCGCGGCGCGGTCGGGCCTCAACTACAGCGACATCGGCGGCAACGTCGGCATCTCGGCCGACAACGTCTACTACTTCGACGGCATCAACGTGACGGACCCGGTCACGGGCACGTTCGGCGCCAACCTGAACACCGAGATCATCCAGGAGCAGCACGTCGTCACGGGCGCCATTCCGGCGGAGTTCGTCGGCGCCCCTGGCCTCATCTCGAACGTGGTCACCAAGTCGGGCAGCAACACCTTCCACGGCTCGGCGAACTACTTCTTCCAGAACAGCAGCCTGGTCGCCGAGAACAAGAACGGCGCCGCCGAGGAATTCTCCACGAAGGACACCGCGTTCACGTTCGGCGGCCCCGCCTACCGCGACAAGGCCTGGTTCTTCGGCAGCTACCGCTACACCAACCGCCAGGACGACGTGTCGACGCTCGATACGAACCAGTTCCTGCGCTCGGTGGACAACACCCAGCACCAGGGCTTCGCCAAGGGCAGTTGGGCGGCCACGACGTCGGATCTGTTCAGTGCCAGCTACATGAGCGACCCGACGAAGATCTCGGGCCTCCGCCAGCGGGACATCACCAACGCGCGCGACCGCGCGCAGGACCAGGGCGGCGACCGCTACAGCGGCAGCTACACGCGCGTCTGGGGCGGCACCCTGCTCGAAGTCGGCGCCAACAAGCACAACGGCGAGGTGAGCAACCTGTCGGCCATTCGCGAGTCGCAGAACAACGTGGTGTTCCAGCGCACGGACGCCCGCGTGCTCGCCGACGAGCAGCTCGGCGGCTTTGGCCGCGACCTCATCAACGAGCGTGACAACAAGGCCATCCGGGCCTCGCTGCAGCATGCGTGGCGCAACCACACCGTCAAGGGCGGCGCCGAGTGGAGCCGGTCCGACAACTTCCGCGACACCCTGTACGTGGGTGGCCAGGGCTTCACGTCGCTGGCCAACCAGTATCGCGGCGCGAATGTCACGGCGGCCCAGGTGGCCGGCGGGAGCTGGACGAACCTCCAGTTCGACGTGAACAACACGAGCGACTTCAACGGCCTCATCCGCGTGATCGACGGCAGCGCCGACCGCGCCGCGTTCTACTCGGCCTACGACGTCGACCGCAACGGCACGATCACGCAGGCCGAGCTCGGTTCGGGCCTCGTGTTTTCGACCGCCAACCCTGCAGGCGGCGTTTTCTACGACCGCGACTTCCAGGCGGCCACCGGCCCCCAGGAAACCTTCTCGAAGGGCCTCAGCTTCTTCGTCCAGGACGAGATGACCTTCAACCGCCTGACGCTCAACCTCGGCGTCCGCACCGAGCGGTGGGAGCACTTCGCCACCACGGGTGAGAACATCTACACGTTCCCCTGGGAATTCGCGCCCCGGCTCAGCGCCGCCTACGACATCTTTGGCGACGGCAAGCACAAGGCGTCGGCGTTCTGGGGCCGCTACTACGACCCGGTGCGCAACAACATGACCAACTTCGCGGGCACCCTCACGGGTTCGATCCTCGAAGAGCAGGTCTATGTCACCGCGCTGAACAAGTTCGTGACCTACCGCACGCGCGGCGGCCCCGCCGTGCAGGACGCGTTCTTCTCGCCGACCACGCAGACGCCCTACACGGAGGACCTGCAGTTCGGCTACGCGGTCGATCTCGGCAACAACATGAGCTTCGACGCGCTCTACTTCAACCGCCGCACGCGCGACATCCTCGAGGACTACGACCTCGAGCTCTACGCGGACCCGAACGGCTACCCCGGGCCGGTCAACCACCCGGACTCGTTGTTCCTCGGCTACGACTACTTCGGCTACACGGAAAACCCCGGATCGAACTTCGTCATCGGCACGCTGGCCGGCGGCGAGCGCAACTTCCAGGGGCTCGAGTTCGTGTTCCGCAAGCGGTTCGCCGACCGGTGGCAGATGCTGACCTCGTACAACTGGAATGACGGCAAGGGCAACACCAACTCCGACTCCAACGCCGACTTCCAGGGTGACGTCGACTTCCTCGATCCGCGCGCGCCCAACCAGTACGGCACCCAGCCGGGCCTCATCAAGCACCTGCTGAAGGGCGCCGCGTCCTACACGTTCGACTTCGGCCTCCAGGTGGGCGGCACGTTCAAGTGGAATTCGGGCACCGTGGCCAGCCGCACGTTCCTGGCCTCGAGCCGCAACCTGCCGATTCGCGTGCTTCCCGCGGAAGCATTCGAGTTCGCCGGCTACACCACCCGCTGGCTCGCGCCGGACGCGGTGGGCTCGCTCGAGAACCCCTCGTGGGGCCAGGTCGACCTGCGGGCGCAGTACAACCGCCGCGTCGTCGGCGACGCCGCCATCGAGTTTTTCGTTGACGTCTTCAACGTGATGAACTCGCAGGGCGCCATCCGCAACCAGGACCTGGTCGCCGGCTCCGGCGGCAAGGCCTTCGGCGATGCGATCAGCTGGGTGAACCCCCGCCGCGCCTTCCTCGGCGCGCGCGTGAAGTTCTAACCGTGGCTTGAGGCTTGGGGCTTGCGGCTTGGGCTTGGGAACTCCTCAGGCCTCAAGTCTCAAGCCCCAGGTCTATTCCGTATCGATCTGCGCCCGCTGCAGCTTGCCGCTGAAGTCCACGTAGATCGACTTCCACTCCGAAAACACGTCGAGGGCGGCCAGGCCGGCTTCCCGGTGGCCGTTGCCGGTGGCTTTGGTGCCGCCGAACGGCAGGTGCACTTCGGCGCCGATGGTCGGCGCGTTCACGTAGAAGATGCCGGTGTACATGTCGCGCATCGCCCGGAACGCGCGGTTGACGTCCTGCGTGTAGATCGACGCCGACAGCCCATAGACCACGTCGTTGCCGATCGCGATCGCCTCGTCCAGCGACGCGCACTTGACGACCGACACCACCGGCCCGAAGATCTCCTCCCGCGCAATCCGCATCGACCGCGTCACGCCGGTGAATACCGTCGGCTCGTGAAAAAACCCGTTCGCATGCGCAGGCCCCGTGAGCCGGCTCCCGCCGCACGCCACCGTCGCGCCCTCCTGCCGGCCGATCTCGACGTAGCTCATGACTTTCTGCAGTTGCTTCTCGCTGATCGACGGCCCCACCTGCACCTGCGGATCGAGCCCGTCGCCGACGCGCAAGGCCCTGGCGCGCGCGACAAACTGCTCGACAAAACGGTCGTGGATCTTCTCGTGAACGATCACGCGGCTGGCCGCGGTGCAGCGCTGTCCCGTGGTGCCGAATCCGCCCCACAGGCAGCCCTCGAGCGCCAGCTCCAGGTTCGCATCGTCCAGGATCATGATGGCGTTCTTGCCGCCCATCTCGAGGTGGACCTTCTTGAAGTGCGGCGCGGCGTTCTGGTTCACCAGCCTGCCGACGGCCGTGGATCCGGTGAACGACACCACCGACACGTCCGCGTGCGTGGTGAGAGCCTCGCCGACGGCGGGGCCGCCGGTCACCATGTTGACCACGCCCGGCGGTACGCCGGCCTCTTCGAGCACTTTGATGAAATGCACGGCCGACAACGGCGTCAGTTCCGACGGCTTGAGCACCACGGTGTTGCCGCACACGAGCGCCGGGATGATCTTCCACGACGGAATGGCCATCGGGAAATTCCACGGCGTGATCATCGCGCACACGCCAATCGGCTGCCGGATCGACATGGCGAACTTGTCGCGCAGCTCCGACGGCGCCGTCTGCCCGTGCAGGCGGCGGCCCTCGCCGGCCAGGAAGTACGTCATGTCGATGGCTTCCTGCACGTCGCCGCGCGTTTCGTCGAGCACCTTGCCCATTTCGCGCGTCATGTCGCGCGCGAAGGCCTCCTTCCGATCCGCGATCAGCTGCGCGGCCCTGAAGAGGATCTCGGCGCGCTTGGGCGCCGGCACGAGCCGCCAGGAATCGTACGCGCCACGCGCGGCCGCGATGGCCTGCTCCGCGTCGGCCACCGTGGAATCCGCAAAGTGTCCGATCAGCTCACGGGTATCGGCAGGATTGCGATTTTCGAAGGTCCGGCCTGACGCCGAGGGGGTCCACCGGCCACCGACAAAATTGAAGAACTGCATCCGAAGATCATAAGTCGGTTGCCGTAAGTCGGTTGGTTGCCGGATTTTGTCGGTCATTGGTGGCGAGGGTGACGAGACGTGTCACTTTTCGGGGCCGGTACTCGTCTATTTCTGTAGGAAAACGACGGTTTGTGTGTGGCTCGGTTCTTGTATCCATTCCGGCAGGAGACGACGATGACACCCGAACCGCAAGCCCAAGGCACGTCGATGCCGCGCGCGCTGGTGATTGGCGCCGGGCCCGAGGCGCTGCTCGGCGTGGAGCCGATGTTCGGCGACGGTCGCTTCCGAGTGGATTTTCTCGAGAAGGGCGACACGCCCTACATGGCCATCCGCCGCCGCCAGCCCGACGTCGTCGTCCTGTGCTTCGCGCCCGATGATGACGAAGCGTGCCAGGTGCTCGGCATGTTGCAGCTCGACCCGGCCACGCGGCGCGTGCCGATCCTCACCTACGTGGGCGGAGAGGCCTACGCTATAATTCCGAGCCAATGGCCGCGTACCAGCGGGATTCGGAGCGCGTCGAGCTCCTTGGAGCCCTGCAGGGCGAGGTAATGGTGTTTCAGCCGACCGCCGTGCGCCAGATGAGCCACGGCGGGATGCAGGTTGAAACCGCGTTCCCACTGCAGCTGGATTCCCTTCACGACTTCCGCCTCACGCTCGGAGACCGCTCGGTCGTGGTCAAGGGCCGCGTGGCCCATTCCCGCATCAGCGACGTCGACCAGGACATCGTCACCTACCGGACCGGCGTGGAGTTCATCGAGCTGTCGGATCGGGTGAAGGCGGCGATTGCGCTCTTCGTCGACGAGCTCGGCAAGACCGCCGACCCCGACGCGCCGTAGCCTTTGGCGGAGGCGGTCAGGTTTGTCGATCACTTCGCATTCAGATGTTCGAGGTAGTCGCCCGACTCGATGCGGCGGGCCTGGCCCAGGGGCGCGTTGTAGAAGTACGCCCAGGCCGGGTGCGATCGCCCGTCTTCGAGGGTCACCTCGGTCAGCACGCGCGTGTAGAGGCTGCGATCCGGCTCGCTTGGCCGATACCCCTCGATCTCGTCGAGCGCCGACAGCACCGGCGCCGGTTCTTCCGTCTCGTAGACTTCACCCCAGACAACGCTTTGATCGGTGGCGGGAATGGCGGCCGGGTAGATCCCGAGGTCAAAGAGCGCGGCCTTGATGGTGCCGCGTCCGACGTACTGTAGCTTGGGATTGACGCGCTGGCGCCCCGGCCGGTTGAACGGGGACATCAGCGTGCCGTAGAAGAAGACGTGTTCGGCCACGTCCGGGCATCTTACAACGGGTCTCTACCGCCAGAAACACGTAGAGGCGGGGCTTAAGACCCGCCTCTACAGACCC